>NZ_MCTY01000156.1:1708-32269 GCF_002873635.1 Shewanella sp. 10N.286.52.B9 | reverse complement strand
GTGATTGCGGGCACCTCAACAGCCAGCTTAACCGAAGATAAAGATGTTCATAGTGGGCAACTTCGAGTAGATGGTGCCCTCACTGTTACTGATATCGATAACGGTCAAAATCAATTTCAGGCCACCTCACTACAAGGTCAATTCGGCACTCTATCGATTAACAATTTAGGTCACTGGACCTATACCGCCGATAACTCTCAGACAGCGATTCAAGGTTTAAAAACAGGTGAGTCAGTTACTGATACAGTGATAGTTCATAGTGTTGATGGCACAGAGCAAAAAATCACTGTGACCATTAACGGCACTGACGACAAAGCGGTGATTGCGGGCACCTCAACCGCCAGCTTAACTGAAGATAAAGACGTGCATGGTGGTCAGCTTCGCGTCGATGGTGCCCTCACTGTTACTGATGTTGATGCGGGACAAAATCAATTCCAGGCCACAGTGCAACAAGGTCAGTTTGGTACTCTATCAATCAATGAATTAGGTCACTGGACCTACACCGCTGATAACTTGCAGCCGAACATTCAAGGCCTTAAAACAGGCGAGTCACTCACCGATACTTTATTAGTTCATTCTGTTGATGGCACAGAACAAAAAGTTACTGTGACCATTAACGGCACTGATGATAAAGCGGTCATTGGTGATACAAGCTCAGTACAATTAACCGAAGACAAAGACGTCCATCAAGGACAACTGCATGTCGATGGTGCCCTCACCGTAACCGATGTAGATTCAGGACAAAACCAATTCCAGGCCACAGTGCAACAAGGTCAATTTGGCACTCTGAGTATCAATAGTTTAGGCCATTGGACTTACACAGCTGATAACTCGCAGCCGACTATTCAAGGCCTGAAAACAGGCGAATCATTAACGGATACTCTCATAGTTCATTCCATTGATGGCACTGAGCAGAAAGTCACTGTCACCATTAATGGCACGGATGATAAAGCGGTGATTGCGGGCACCTCAACCGCCAGCTTAACCGAAGATAAAGATGTTCATTCAGGTCAGCTCCGAGTTGATGGCGCCCTCACTGTTACTGATGTAGATAACGGTAAAAATCAATTCCAAGCCACCTCACTACAAGGTCAGTTTGGTACTCTATCAATCAATGAATTAGGTCACTGGATCTATACAGCTGATAACTCTCAGCCGACTATTCAAGGCCTGAAAACGGGTGAGTCACTTACCGATACAGTATTAGTTCACTCTGTTGATGGCACAGAACAAAAAATCTCTGTGACCATTAACGGCACTGATGATAAAGCGGTTATTGGTGGCACATCAACAGCCAGTTTAACCGAAGATCAAGATGTTCACTCTGGCCAGCTTCGAGTAGATGGTGCACTCACTGTTACCGATTTAGATAACGGCCAAGCTCAGTTTTCAGCGACATCATTGCAAGGTCAGTTCGGCACGTTATCGATTAACAGTTTAGGCCATTGGACCTATACCGCTGATAATTCTCAACCAGCGATTCAAGGCCTTAAAACAGGCGAGTCATTCACCGATACTTTATTAGTTCATTCAGTCGATGGCACTGAACAAAAAGTTACTGTGACCATTAACGGCACTGATGATAAAGCGGTCATTGGTGGTACAAGCTCAGTACAATTAACCGAAGATAAAGACGTTCACGGTGGGCAACTTCGCGTTGACGGCGCACTCACTGTTACTGATGTTGATGCGGGACAAAATCAATTCCAAGCCACCTCACTACAAGGTCAGTTTGGTACTCTATCAATCAATGAATTAGGTCACTGGACCTATACCGCCGATAACTCGCAGCCGAACATTCAAGGCCTTAAAACCGGTGAGTCAGTTACCGATACAGTGTTAGTTCATAGCGTTGACGGCACTGAGCAAAAAATCACTGTGACCATTAACGGTACTGACGACAAAGCGGTGATTACGGGTGCTTCAACAGCACAATTAACTGAAGATAAAGATGTTCATCAAGGGCAGCTTCGAGTAGATGGTACCCTCACTGTTACTGATGTCGACAACGGTCAAAATCAATTTCAAGCCACCTCATTACAAGGTCAGTTTGGTACTCTATCAATCAATGAATTAGGTCACTGGACCTACACAGCTGACAATTCTCAGACAGCGATTCAAGGCCTTAAAACAGGTGAGTCAGTTACTGATACAGTGTTAATTCATAGCGTTGATGGCACTGAGCAAAAAATCACTGTGACCATTAACGGTACTGATGATAAAGCCGTTATTGGTGGTACAAGTACCGCACAATTAACCGAAGATAAAGACGTGCATGGTGGACAACTCCGCGTTGACGGGACGTTAATCGTAACAGATGTAGACAACAATCAAGCGCAGTTCAACGCTGAAAGCCTACAAGGTCAGTTTGGTACTCTATCAATCAATGAGTTAGGTCACTGGACTTACACCGCTGATAACTCACAAACAGCCATTCAAGGTTTAAAAACCGGTGAGTCAGTTACCGATACAGTGTTAGTTCATAGTGTTGATGGCACAGAGCAAAAAATCACTGTGACCATTAACGGCACTGATGATAAAGCGGTGATTGGCGGTACAAGTTCAGCACAATTAACCGAAGACAAAGACGTCCATCAAGGACAACTGCATGTTGATGGCGCATTAACCGTTACTGATGTTGATAATGGTCAAAATCAATTCCAAGCCACAGTACAACAAGGACAATTTGGCTCACTGGCGTTAAATGAATTAGGTCACTGGACTTATACGGCTGATAATTCACAACCATCTATTCAAAGTTTAAAAACAGGTGAAACGGTAACTGATACCTTAGTCGTTCATTCTATAGATGGCACCGAGCAACAGATCACAGTCACCATCAATGGCACTGACGATAAAGCTGTTATTACTGGAATTTCAACAGGTGACGTTGATGAAGGTCATGGCAGTTTTGGCGATATGTCACCAGATTATGCACAACCTGGTATGGCTAAACTTGGACAAGCTGCATTAACCGCTGATGGCAAGTTAGATATTGTTGACCCTGATACTGGTGAATCACAGTTTGACTCTAAAGGCGGTGCTTGGAACAATTCATACCACGGACAATATGGACATTTATTGTTAAACAGTGATGGAACTTGGCATTATGACGTGACGGTTGGCAGCGTAGATTGGGTCGGCAATAGAAAAACAACTATTGGCTCTACTATAGATAAACTCGGAGAAGGACAAACATTAACTGATACAATCACTATCCAATCAAAAGATGGTACTTCCCACGACATTGTTATTACCATTCATGGTGATAATGACCGCCCTTACTGTTCATCTGAAGTTGTGATTGTAAATGGCAGCGAAGATACCCGCCAAACTCTGACTACCGCACAACTGCTGGCTAATACCGTGGACGTCGATACAAACGATGCTGGATTACTCACAATTGAAAACCTGCATGCCGACCACGGCTCCATTTTGAACAATGCCGATGGCACCTTCACCTTTAGCCCAGAAAAAGACTATAACGGCGATGTCCATTTTAGCTATGACGTCAAAGATGCCCACGGTGGTGTGACCCACACTGGCGCATCAACGACGCTCTCGGCGGTTGGCGATGCTGCCCAAATCGCTGGCGTTGATACTGGTTCAATAACCGAAAACAGCGCGGGTGTCGACATGTCACCTGACTATGCTCACTCAGGCATGGCCACACTTGGCAATACAACACTCTATGCTGATGGCAAGCTGACCATCACAGACCCCGATGTAGGCGAGTCAGGATTTGAACGCCAAGGAAGCAATGGTTACGACTATCACGGCACCTATGGCGATCTAATCTTACTCACCGATGGCACCTGGCATTACCATGCCGATGCTGGGCATCTATCAGGTATAGGTGCTAGGCCCACAACGCGTGGCACTGCAATTGACCAGCTTGGTGAAGGACAAAGCTTAACCGATACGATTACAGTCCATTCAAAAGATGGTACAACACACGATATTGTCATCACCATTCACGGCAGTAACGACAGACCTTACTGTTCATCTGAAGTGGTGCTACAAAGTGGCAGCGAAGATACACGCCAAACCTTAACCACCGCGCAACTATTAGCGAATACAGTCGATGTGGATGCCAATGACGCCGGTAAACTAACCATTGAAAACCTACACGCCGACCATGGTTCGATATTAATTAATGCCGATGGCACCTTCACCTTTAGCCCAGAAAAAGACTATAACGGCGATGTCCATTTTAGCTATGACGTTAAGGATGCACACGGCGGTATCACCCACACCGGCGCAACCACCAACTTGGCTGCGGTTAACGACAACCCTGATGTGACGCCTTTAACCGACAGTGTCAGTGAGGGGGCCGATAATCATCACACCCTCAATCTGCTAATAGGTGCCACAGATAAAGACGGCGACGCTTTAACCATCAGCCACCTTGAATATGCCATCGATGGTCAACCTCAGTCGAGCCAACTTCCAACGGGCATTACCTTAGATACTGATGGGCATACGTTAATTGTTGATGCCACTGATCCCGCATTTAACCATTTGGCCAATGGTCAGTCGCAACAACTCGCTATCACTTATCAAGTAGAAGATGGCCATGGTGGAAGTACGCAACAAACCGCCACGCTTACGATTGCCGGGACAGATGATAAAGCCACACTGGTTTCTAATGTCATTCAGCTCACTGAAACACAAGCGCTGGATAGTGAATTTAAATTCTATAGAGGCCAGCTTCAGCTAATTGACCCTGATAGTGGTGATAACACTCAGTTTGTTTTTAGCGGGAAGTATTTAGGCCAAGGGTTTGAGCCTGGTCACCTTGATGTTTGGCCTAATGGCACTTATCAATTCAGATTAGAAGCTGTTACCAATCGTCATGCGGACGATCTCATTGGTAGCCTACATGCTGGCGAGTCGATGGAGCTCCCCTACGAAATCGAAACCAATGATGGTCAAAAGCTCACCATTATGGTGAAGGTGACCGGTGAAGATAACCAAGCAAAAATTGAAGTAACGCCCTACTCCAGCCTCAATAATCATGTTTACGAAGATCACACTTCCTTTGGCAATACCACCCATCAGCTCAGCAGTGGCGGCACGTTACACGTGATTGACCCGGATCACGACCAAGCCGGTTTTATTGCACAAACCATCACCACCGCCGAAGGTGGTCGGTTCAATATCAACGCAAAGGGCCATTGGTCATACGATATTGACAATGATAAAGTCCAACATTTAGGCGCAGGGGAAAGCTTCCAGCAAACCTTTACCGTTGAATCTATTGATGGCAGTGCTAAAAAAGATATCACAGTGACCGTTCATGGCACCAATGATGCGCCAATTGCCTCGGCTGAAGTGCGTTTAGCAAATGGCTTAGAAGATAGCAAAATTGTTCTCACCCCAGCACTGCTACTTGCTAACACAACTGATATCGATGATAACGATATTGGCAAATTATCCATTGAAAACCTACACGCCGACCATGGTTCGATATTAATTAATGGCGATGGCACCTTTACCTTTACGCCAGAAAAAGACTATAACGGCGATGTCCATTTTAGCTATGACGTTAAGGATGCCCACGGTGGTGTGACCCACACAGGTGCCAGCACCACGCTCGCAGCGGTGAACGATGCAGCCCTGATCAATGGCCAGTCACAAGCATCATCGAACGTCGATATCTTCGAAGATGGTGCAACGAGTCGTCTGACGGGGCAGTTAACACTGACAGATGTCGACAGTGGCGAAAATCAGTTTGCCACAATCAGCCAGTTAGCGGGGCAGTATGGTTATCTGTCAATGGATCAGCAAGGCAATTGGTCTTATACCTTAGACAATTCACTCGCTACCACTAATGGTTTGGTTGCCGGGCAAGTTGTGACCGAAAGCTTTACCCTTACCTCACCGGACGGCACTGCTAGCCACACCATCAATGTGCAAATTCATGGCCATGATGACACGCCAAGCGTGAGCGTTAATGAAGGTGGCGCGGTTAAATCTCTCGATTTACTCGGTGGACTGAGCAGTGGCACTGTAAGCCACATGCAATTTTCGACCGACGGTGTTCATTACACTAATCAGGTACCCGATGGCTTTATGCTAGCCGGCGACGGCCATACATTACAGGTCGATCCGGCGCACAATAGCTACAACCATTTGGCCAACGGCATCGCCTTAAAAGTTGACATTAAGTATGAGCTACAACAAGGAGCTGGTAGCAATGTGCAGACATCGCAGCAGCAAGCTCAAGTCGTCGTCACAGGCACCAGTGATCGTCCAATCATCCACAGTTTTAACCCACATTCTCAGCAGAATAACGGCCCCGTTACAGGCAACTTACTGCAGGGGGCTACGGATGTTGATGATGGCGCACAGTTAGTGCTTGATGATGTGCAATTTCAAGACCCAGTAACGCATCACTATGTAACGGTTCAAGCTGGGCAAACTCATAACATTACTGGTGTTGGGGTTATCGCAATTTCAGCCAACGGCGACTACACCTTTACCCCAAACAGTCAATTTAGCGGGCAAGTGCCTAATCTTATCTACCGCGTCACAGACACGAATGGTGATTATGCAGACAATAGTCAGAACAACTTAACTATTCATATAGACCCTTATCAAGCCCCGATCATTATTGCGCCATTAGCAGTCTCGCTGGCCCATGATACCGGCAGCTCGGCCACAGACTTGATCACTCAAGATGGGGCGCTTAGCATCTCAGGTCAAACCGCTGGAATGCAGGTGGAGTATTCCACAGATGGTGGTGCCCATTGGAGCAGCCAATTTACTCCTGTCGAGGGACTTAATCAGCTACAGGTAAGGCAAACTGACAACGCTGGGCACACATCAAAAGCCACCAGTATTGATTTTACGCTAGACACTAATGTAGCAGCGCCACACATTAGCCTTGACCCTATCACTGCTGATGACGTGCTCAATCAGGCCGAGCTCAGTGGCAGCGTGCCAGTCACTGGTACTGTGGGGAGTGAAGTCAGCGTTGGCGACAATATCACCCTTACACTAGGCACACACACTTACACTGGCGCCGTGGATGCACAACATAGATTCTCAATCGACATCCCAGCCAATCAACTGAGCAGCCACACCAACATTAGCGCATCAGTCACCATAACGGATACAGCAGGAAACAGCGCAACTGCGACGGATAATCATCACTACAGCACCGACACTAACGCGGCCATTAGGGTTAACCCAATCACTAGCGACAATATCATTGAAGCCAGCGAACACCAGCAAGCGATTGATATAACCGGTACAGTATCTGGCGTTGAAGATGGGCAAACAGTTACAGTAACGATTGCGGGTCAGCAGCATCAAGCCGTGGTAACTCAAGGCGCTTGCCACACTTCATTAACCGCAGCGGAGGTTCAGGCGCTGCCAGGGGGAACGGTTGATATCACCGCATCGGTTCAAGATTTAGCGGGTAATTTAGCATCAATACACAGCCCTCTGTTTATTAGCGATAGCGCTAACCCTGTACCCACTTTAAGCTTTAAGACCCCACCTACACCAACAGGTAGTGGTAGCATTGGCTCACATATCTCAGGCGATCTGGTTGCACCTCCAATAATACAACAGCTCACCCCTAGTTTATCTGGCGCTGGGTGGGCAATCACTGATGGCCACGGTCATACTTCAACCAGTTTGCAAGGCCAATACGGTACCTTAAGCATCGATCCCGTAACTGGCCACGTGGACTATGTTTATAGGCAAGCTCCGACTGCCGGTAATAAGGCGACAGGCGGCAGCCATTGGGCAGGGCAAACCACTTCAGAAGAACATCATGACGTATTTCAAGTTGTGTATCATGATGCACATGCGTCCAATGTTGATGTCAAAGTGAATGTAGATGTGACTTATGTTCATGGCCACAGTGGTCATAACCAAACCTCTACTCACCTTGTTGGCATGACAATCACACCCGATACATCTGCCGCTCCGCCACCTGCAGCGGACATGAACGACGTACCTGACGACATAATGACTTTTAGCGCAAGCATCACTGAAGATGAACCTTCATTTGATGAGGTGCTAGCGCATATTGGCGCTGATGATGAAAGCAGCCCCGAGCATCCCGAAGGTGCTCATTCACTTAACCAGTCCGGGGCGAGTTCTCCTATTGATCACTATCTACAGATGGTAGGCGTTAGTCATGCTGATATGAATCCAACTCCACAAGCAACAGTAGTGAATGATTTAGCTAATGTGGCGGAAACACTAGCGGCACCTGATGCCGATATGTTAGATGCCAATCAGGTCGACGCTTTTGAAAACCCGTTAGATGATGATAACCATCAGCAGCATAAAGATGAGTTATTGGCAGATTTAAATGACCAACCTGATCAAAGTGATACTAATCAGGCTAATGACGATGATTTGCTACATCAAGCATTAAATGACATGCACAATCAGGTCTAAAAAACTTTAGTCATAATAACTCTGTAATAGACTGAAAAGGCGCACCATGATGAATCATGGTGCGCCTTTTAAACATCGTTTTTTATAACCAGAATTAAAGCACTTTAGTGTAACTAATCACCCCATAGCCATGCCAGTCATCGACATCTGATTGATATTCTTTGCTATAAAAATCAAAGCTCCAACTCACAGACCATGTGGGAAATGCCCATATCACCCCTAAACTTGCTTGCGCTTGTTCATGCTTGATTTCAAGCGATGAGTCATAGGGTAAATCACCATCAATGGTTAAATCATTAAACCGATATCCAGCCTGCACCCTTGCATAAGCCGTCCAGCTACCATCAGAGTTAGCGGAATGAGTATAATTTCCTAAGTGACCAGCCTGACTGGAAAGTTGGCCAAAGGTTTGGTCTAAGTCATCACCCCAACGCAAGGTGAGACCGACACTCGATTGAGAACGAAAATTCCCAGCCATCGAATGATTAAATGCGCTTAAATCCCACTGACTATTTTCAAATGCTTGCTGACGAGTGAGTAAAGCTTCGACTTCATAGGCAAGTTGAAATGTCAGCTGATTCTCTATTTGATAATCCCAGCCACCCGGTTTAGTTGATGAGGTAATTTTATGCACCACTGATTGCAGCATTTCAGCCCCTGACGCAGGTCCCATAACACCAACAGACAACCAATTTTTTTGTGCCAGTGATGGGCTAAACACACCGGTATAGCTTTCTAACTCCAATAGACCTGCATAAGGTCTTTCTTCTGATTGTGGATAGTCATAGGCGATTTCAATTGGGGTCCACATTCGGCTATATAACTGAGCCCCACGGTGTGCTTGCTGTGTTTGTTGGGGGAATAAAAGTGCAGACTGCCATTGAAAGACCGATGCTGCCGCTGAAAAATTGTGTTCTGGCTTTGCATGCCAACCTATGACAAAACCATTGGAGTAATCACCATCTGAGCCGGTAACGATATCATTATCGAAGCTAAAATAAATTTGATCTGCTGTTACGCTAATCGGCGCTAAACTCGCTGATAACAGCAATACACCTGCCGCATTTAGGCTTTTTCTGCTCAATATACCCCCCTTATCAAATACGTCAGTTCACTACGTTAGCTCGACAACGTAAAGTTATCACCAAAATCTAAACATTACTGTCATTAAAATGAGTAAGCGATTTTAGTTTACCTCTTTAGCCTCCCCACTCAATGATTACTAATTAAGCAGCCTCGGCAACGGCTTTTATAGTCAGCTCGCTCTACAAAGCATTCCAATTTAAGCCATATTTATGCAATTTACATTTCATTTAGCACCATAAAACGCCAAACATTACCAGATGTAACCATTAAATTACTGACAATAAAAAGCCGCGATTCACTCGCGGCTACATACGTTAAAATAAGCACTGGTCGCTAATATCATTCACTGTTAATGGCTGTAACCAGCACAAAAATCATCAAATGATAAAGGTTTAGAGTAAACATAGCCTTGAATAGAGTAAACACCATGCTCACTTAAATAAGCCACTTGCTCATGGCTTTCTACACCTTCTGCAATGATGTTTAAATTGGATTTTTGCGCAAATGAAATAATGGCTTCAATGGTTTTCGCATTAAAGTTATCTTGATGACCTATGGTATCAACAAACATTTTGTCAATTTTGAGGGTACTAATGCCTAAATTTTGCACATAACTAAAACCACCATAACCCGTGCCGGCATCATCTAATTTTAAATCTATGCCGATAGCATAAAACTTATCTAACATTTTACGCGCAGCAACTAAGTCACTAATAGGATGACGCTCAGTGATTTCTAATGAAATACGATGTTGTTTCAACTCGCCTGATTCAACAACGCCTTTTAGCAGTTGATACAAATCATCATTATCTAAATGCTCTGGCACAATATTAACGCTAAAAAATAATGGTTCTCGTGTAACCGCAAGTTGCTTAACATCATTAAAAACATGCGCCAACAATACCTTGGTCATATCAACAATTAAGCCATTGGCTTCTGCGTAAGGAATAAACTGATTCGGTGGCATTAAACTGCCATCTTGCCGTTGCCAACGCATGAGCACTTCTGCGCCAATGACTTTTTGACTGCGAGAATCGACAATAGGCTGATAAAAAGGAATAAACTCAGACCGCTTAATCCCTTGAATAATTTGGCTATGAACAGATTGACTATGGTTAAACCATAAACGGGCGATATACGAGACCCAAGCAGCCAAAATGCTGGCAATGATTAAAACAATCCACCAAGAAAAGTAGGTATATTGCTCATAAAACTCACGATTACCTGATAATTCAAAGGTTGCGTCAAAATAGTCGGTGGTTAAGTTAACCGCCTCACTCACGTAATAATCACCATCAAAGCTTTCATAACCAAATGTTAAAAAAGGACTCGAATCGAACGATAATCGATATTCTAAACATTTCTCGCAGCTCATCGGAACAAAATAACTCGGCTCTAACGGGAGTATGCTCGCGGCGTAAAAAATATCCCCCATATTGCGAATAAGCACTAATTCCAGATGCTGATCACTTTCAGACTCTAGTATCCCTAAACTATAGGTTTCACTAATTTGATGATGTTTCACATCGTGAAGTTCTCGAATAATCTCGTTAGATTCACAATATATATTTAGCCCTTTCGTTACGCCAATCCAACGAATAAAGCTTGCATCAAATACTGCGCGCTTTAACTGCGCCTCTACCTCAGTGCTACACACAAACGAATCAAAAGTGATTTCGGGTAATTCATTTAATTCTGCCGCACTGGTTTTAATTAAGTGCTCAAACTTATCCGTTAAAATTGCTGCGTCACGGGCAATGACTTGCTTGGCCAATAAATGATCGACACCACGCAGTAAACCAACACTGATAAGTAATGCAACTAAAAAAATCAGGCAATATGTGATTCGTTCCATGACAACACCTAAATCCTATAAATTAGTCACAATATAACCTGACTGAGTTTGTTACGGTAGTGTAAATATCTATATTAATTGAAATTTAATTCATCACAGCGCCAATCATTACTTTGCTGTGTAATAGGATCAATAAACTGTAATCGTTGTGCCAATAACTTTAGTGGATTAGCAAAGTTATCAGGTCCTTTCGGTTGTAGCACAGGGTAAAACCTGTCGTTAAGCAATGGCATACCAATGCTTTGCATATGCACTCTTAATTGATGAGTTTTACCTGTAATCGGACTAAGCTCAAACAAACCACTAATAGTGAGTCATTGGTCGACAGTCGTTCGTCATAGCTCATAAAATTCATATATTCAGCGCACTAAACAGTTATCGCTGCGCGTGACTCATGCTGATATAGCATTTAATCAAGCAAGTTAAAGATCAAATTCAGCTTCATAGCCTTCGCAGCTCAGCTGACGCTCAATATGGCTAATCGGGTCAATAAACTGCAGTGATTTAGCAATTAACCGTAACGGTTTTGAAAAATCATCGGCACTCTTTGGCGCTAAAGTAGGATAATTAGTATCGTTTTCTAACGGCATTCCCAACGACATCATGTGTACCCTAAGTTGATGCATTTTCCCGGTGATCGGGCTCAGCTCAAATAAACCTTTATCGCCTTTTATGGCAATAAGGCTAATTTCAGAATGGGTATTGGGCTCACCTTCGGTCACTTTCATTAAAAAGCTTGGGGTTGAGCGCACCATCCTATTTTTAACCGTCCAGTGTATTGGCAAGGTTAATTCACCCGCTTGGGATTGTGCCAATAGTGCCGCTGTTAACTTAGCAATCGCTTGATATTGCTTTGTAATTTTGCCATCACTAAAAAGAGCATGATACGCATGCCTAGACTCAGGGTTAACTGTCATTAGCATGACGCCTGCAGTTGGCCTATCAAGGCGGTGGGCAGGAGTTATAGTGTCAATGCCGGTGGCAATCCTGAGCCTATGGATTAAGCATTCATTAACAAAGTTTCCGCTGGGGGTTACTGGCAAAAAGTGTGGTTTAAACACCAGCATACAATGCTCATCTTGATGCAAAATTTTCTGCACAAAAGGGATCTTAGTTTCAGCCTCAACTTCGCGGTAGTAATACACCCTTGTTGCAGGTCTATAGGCAGTATCGACAGTAATTAAGCTGCCATCTGCCCAATGCACTTTGCCGTCCTCAATCCGCTTTAACCACACTTGCGGTGGGATTTGCGCAAAATGCGACACTAAAAATTCCACCACGGTTTTTGGCGCTGTTGAACTTGCAGCTGCATTTTTCGAAGGATGAGTCAGTTGTGGTAACACCACATAAGAAGGTTGTGCAGCTCTAGCTGAGGTATCAGAAGACATAGTTACAATGATTAGTGACTTACATATCCCGTCAGTATAACGGACATGAGTAATATAAATGAACCTAAGCTTTCCTGTTAACGAGCCACTTGAAGTAAAATCCAGCACAGTTAGCCCAAACTTGGCGAGTTAAATACAATCACAGCGACTTGCTCGTCATTGCTGTAAAGCGGTAACTTAGGCATCTACATGGGACTTTAATAGCTGCAGTACAAAAGCCATAGTCTTGTGGCAATTAGGTTGCTCAACAAGCTGTAATTTATCCTTGTTATACATAGGTAACACTTCTAACCAACGCTGGCTTACCCAGGTGGCATCTTCTAAATGCACCTGATTATATAATTCCAATAAATCTGGGTTTACTTCATAAAATTGCTCTAAAGCGGCACTAATAATTTCAAACTTTTCGCCTATGGGTTCATCTTGCCAATTTTGACAGGCTAATGTGCGCGCAATCCAACTTCCATCCCTTAGTTGCGCCGCAGACAGAATTTTTACCCTTTGGCGACCTTCAATCACAATACTTAATGAGTCATCGTCGAGTTGATGAAAGTCGATAATCTCACACTCTGTTGCTGTGCTATAACATGGCGGACTGCTATTACCTTTACCGCTACTTTTACCGCTACTTTTGCTCGCAGCTAAGGCTAAGCGGTAGTCTCCTTTCAGCACACTAGCAACCATTAACAGCTGATTTGGCGATACCACTCTGATCTCTTGGCGGCCGCCAGGAAGAATAACCGCCTCTTGAATAACCAAGGCCATTTCTAATGTTTTCATAGCAGCCTCCAGACCATAGAAATGCTGATAAATATTCATTTAGGGCTTACACCACAAGGCGCAGCATATTTATATCGCCGATGACAACTAGCTCGCTTCAGCCTATATAATCAACTAGTTGTCACAGATATGAGCAAATTAAGTTTAGTGCTTGATAGTTTATTTGCTAGTCACCATCCGCTTATCATTCTTTTTAATGATAGCTGTAATTAACAAATAACGCAGACTTAAGCGATTAATTATTAGACAGGGTGTTTTACGAAATAGTTTCAAAAAGCGATCAGATAGCGCTTAAGATAACCCTTAAATAGGAGGTTAAAAACAATCAATAAAGCAGCTTAAAGCCGCTCTAAATGACTCATCACCGACTGGTTTTCAATGATGCCGGCAAACTCAATCGCCAGTTGCTCACTGCGCTTAACTGACTCGCGCCAATAAGCGATACGACTGTCGCTATCAAGCTTTTTAAAGTCTTCACGATCAGGAATTTTCTGGTAAGGCAAAGAAGCAATAAACTCTGGGGTCGGCGCCAGGATCAGCGCATTATGATAATGCTTTTTAGCACGGCGCCATTTTAGTGATTTATCGAACCAGCCAGGGCTCATGTAAGGATAAAAGTGCGGATATAAACTTAAGCCTTCTGCGGCAGGTAAAGGCATATCAAAGTGATAATCAGTAATGCCGCCATCGTAATAATGACCGTCACTAACGCCATTGATTTGGGTCACTGGCGAGAGCAGTAATGGAATAGAGCCAGTGGCTAGCAGCACTTGATTGATATTACTGCGAGTTAATTGAGCATGCTCGGTGGGCAGATCGGATAATTGTGAAAAAGGCGATTTAACTTGCTGATGACTAAATACCAGTCTTTCAAAGTGCCAAGCTAAACTGCGACGGCTAACAGCATTAGACACTGCAGTAGCAGCCAGCCCCATTGCTAATTTTCCCTTGGAACGCCCAGCATTTAAATGCTTGGCCTTACACACCACAAAATGACTTTGAATAATACGGTTATTGACTATATCCATGGCGCCATTAGCACCTAATATGCCAGCAATAATTCGCTCTACCTGCTCAGTCACCTCTTGACGAGAAGGCACAGTCTCGTAGCGCTGATCGATATAATAGTCTTCAAAGCGATGATAGGCCTCTAACGGATTCTTTTGCGCTAAACAGCTTAAACGCCAGGCTCCAGATGAAGCACCCATGGTATAAAGTGGTGCTTGCCTGTCACTAAAAAACTCACTGAACAAGTATTTATCGAGCCCTGCGACGCCAATCCATTTGGGGCCACCTGATGCTGCAAACAATTGAGTAAACATCGACTGCTGTATGCCGTTTTGTTCAATTTGTTCAAATGCCGTTTTGCCTGCTAATAATCGTAATGCTGCCACTTGATATCCTATTCATGTCAACCGCACTATCATCATAACCAACTGATCGCCGCTTTGTCTAAGCTGATTATTTTCACAGCCCTGTATAAATATATCTGTCATGGTGCAGCATGCTAAATTAAGCGATAATGACTTATCTTAACTTTTAGAGACTTATCATGATTGTCGATACCCTAGCAAATCATCAGCTTTATCATGCTATTAGCCCAAGATTAGCCACTGCACTTGCTCACCTCGCAGCCACTGATTTTAGCCAATATGAATTAGGTAATTACCCCATTGAAGGCAAAGATATATTTGCTATCGTCAATGATTACCAAACTAAGCCGAAACACACCGAGTCTTTTGAAAGTCATCAGCGTTATATTGATGTGCAATTTGTGGTTAGCGGTGAAGAAGAATTTGGCTATTTACCACTTGCAGATCAAGCGCCGTTAGCGCCTTATCACAATGAGCATGATTACAGTAAGTACGATTATGAAGCCAATAAAGCTAATGCGGCTTTTATACCCTTAAAGGCGGGTATGTTTGCGATTTTCTTCCCTGAAGATATGCATATGCCCGGCACCAGTGATACAGCCAAAGATGTCAGAAAAGTAGTCATCAAAGTGAGAGTTTGAGTTTCAGTCAGCTGTTGAGTTTACGTCTGCTTCAAAATCTGAAGCAAAACTTAAGCCTAGTCTGCTCATCACAAATAAAAAGGGAATAAGCGCTAACCGCCTTATTCTTTTTTTTTATCGTTCTTAAAATCAATAACAAAACAACTTCAAATCTTAGTTCACTCTAGTGACCTTTGGTTCCATACAAAGTTGCCGCCACACCAATTTAAAAACTCTCTTTACTAAAATGACAATTTATAGCTGTATTTTTTAATCTAAGCAAAAATGTGATCTTGATCGTTGTTATTAAGCTGTTAATATAACCACAAGAAATTAGTTATAACTAAAAGCTATATAACAACTAATCAACATGCGAGTCTTACCCCTATGAAAAGCGCCACTGAACTAAGCCAAATATATCTCGATGCTAATGCCACAACTCCTGTGCTACCCCAAGCTGCAACGGCAGCATTAACTACAATGGAAACCCTATTTGGTAACCCAAGTAGTAGCCATATCAGTGGGCTTAAAGCCAAAAACCTAATGGAGCAGACTCGAGTAAAAGCTAAACAAGTGATTGGCGCTGACACAGGTACCGTAATTTTTACCAGCGGCGCCACAGAAGGGATTCAAACCGCGATCATTTCCGCCTTAGTCGCGGCTAAAGCTGCCGCTAAAACTAGCCTCAAGCAAGATCAAACATACAGCTTGTTATATGGCGCCACTGAGCATAAAGCGGTGCCAGAATCCTTAAAGCATTGGAATGCCATTCTTGAAATAAACGCAGAAATTAAAGCGATCCCCGTTGATCATATGGGTAAACTTGATCAGGACTTTATTGCTAAAGAAGCGCCCAATGCATTAATGATTTGCACCATGGCAGTAAACAATGAAACCGGGGTTTACCAAGACTTAACTCAGCTTGATCGCATCATCCGCCAAGCTAACCCTGATATTTATTGGTTAGTTGATTGTGTCCAAGCACTGGGTAAAACGGCATTAAACTTAGCCAACACCAGTATCGATTACGCGCCTTTTAGCGGCCATAAACTGTATGCCCCTAAAGGCATTGGCTTTGTTTACATCCGCGAAGGTGCTCCATTTACGCCGATTATTGCTGGCGGCGGCCAAGAAAGCGGCCTGCGCTCGGGTACTGAAAACCTGCCCGGAATGGCAGCCATAAGTGTCATTTTCGATATGCTGTTAAATAACTCGCAATCGATGGGTACAAACCAGTTTGCCGATGTCGACACCTTAAGGGCTTATCAACAACAATTAATTGATACCCTTGAAAGTGCTTTTCCTGCTGTAGTGTTTAACCACAGTTTTAGCAATAGCGTGCCAACAACCATCAACTTTGCTATTGCAGGCTTTAGTAGCAAAGAGATTATGGATTTATTTGATGCCGCCAATATTCGCGTCAGTTCAGGCTCTGCTTGTTCATCAAAAGTCACCCGTAGCTTTGTATTAGATGCCATGGGATTACCCAAGTGGCAAAGCGAGTCAGCCATCAGAATGTCTTTTGGCCCCGCCATGACTCAAACGCAGGTGGATGAAGCCTGCATCAGAATTCAATCTGCCGCCAATGCATTAACCCATAGCTGTATGATTTTAGACAGTGGTGAAATAAGCGATAAACAGCCATTAAATGGTTTGGTTCAATTACGCTCAGGCCCGAGCTGTAGTTGGATTTATGCCGATCAACAAAGTAAGCAAGCAATCATCATCGATCCACTGCCAGAACTAAATGAACGCTTAGATACCCTATTGCAGTGTCAGCAACTTGAATTAGTGGCGGTGATCGACACCCATGGTCATGCCGATCATGTCTCTAGTCGCCAATACCTTGCCGACAAACATTTGCCGGATCAATTAAGCGATCATTTAGGCTGGCCGCAAAACTGCAGCAACGTCACCCAAGCGGGCGAGTTGTTTGAGTACATCACTATTGGCAATCAAGCACTGCTGAAAGTTGCCACCCCAGGCCATACCGCCGACAGTATTAGCTTGCTGTTATGTGACCCATTTTCTAATGAATTATCTAATGAATTACCTAATAAATCGACTGATGAATTACCTAAGGCAGTATTAAGCTCTAAACCACTTAGCCAGCAATGCCGCTTTGCCTTTGCTGGTGACATCGTTTTAATGGGCAGTCTCGGTAGAACCAACTTTGACAGCAGCTGCGCTAAAGCGATGTTTACCAGCCTTAAGCGACTGCATCAGCTGATCGGTGACAACACCCTGATTTGTGCCAGCCATGACTATAACAATGAGTTTACGACCTCATTAGCAGCTGAATCTAGCCGTAATGCACTGCTGGCCAACACCTTAAATGGCCAATTAAGCCAAAGCCAATTTGAAAGCCTAAAAGCCCAGCTTGATAGTCAGTTGTGTGATGAGTCTGGCAGTGAAATTCTTTGCGGCGCATTGCCAGCTAACGCTGCAGCTAAAGTGAATATTACCGAATACAACACAGAGAGCTTAACCAGCGCTTTATCAGCACAGCAAGTTAGCGTCATCGATATTCGTGAGCCCCATGAATACGCGCTGCAACCCACCAGTAGCACCACTGAGAATGTGCCACTAACCCGCTTAGTGCAGTTTATTCAGCAGCATCAACACCAAAAGCACAAGCCGTGGGTTTTAGTGTGCCGCAGTGGTAGCCGCTCCATGGTGGCCGCCCAAGCCATGCAGCGTTTAGGCTTTGATAATATTGCCCACCTTAAAGGTGGTTATGCTTTAAGTTAACAGCCATTGTGAATGCATTGACCACTGAGTAAATAACTAGTCAATAGCTGACAACTTAAGATGAATATTGCTTGATTTGAATCGCCTCAGGACGTTCTCTGGGGCTTTTTTATTGGTAAAGATTGGTCAGGCGGTTATTTCTTGTTAAAATCGCTGAAAATTTATAGGAGCGTACCAAATGGCAATGTATGTTGTGGGTCATAAGATCCCTGATTCAGATTCAATCTGCGGTGCAATCGCACTTGCTTACTTAAAAAATCAAATTGAAGAACCTGCTATTGCAGCACGTTTAGGTGAGCTTTCACCAGAAACAGCCTATATCCTTGATAGATTTGGTTTTGAAGCACCAGAGTACAAAACAAGCTACGCTGGCGAAGAAGTGTATATCGTTGATCACTCTGAATTAACTCAAGCACCAGATGACATTGCCCAAGCGACCATCGTTGGTATTGTTGATCACCATAAATTAGGTGACTTAACCACTTCTACTCCGCTTGAGTGCTGGATCCGTCCAGTAGGTTGTAGTAACACAGTGATTAAAATGATGTACGATTTCTACCAAGTAGAAATTCCAGCTAACATTGCTGGCATCATGATGTGCGCTATTTTAAGTGACACTGTGATTTTCAAATCTCCAACCTGCACTACTGCTGATATCCGCTGCGTTGAAGCGCTGGCTGAAATTGCCGGTATTGAAGACTTCAAAGCAGTGGGCATGGAAATGTTTAAAGTTAAATCAGCTGTTGAAGGTACGCCAGCACGTGACTTAGTCATGCGTGATTTTAAAGACTTCAACATGAACGGTAACCTAGTGGGTATCGGTCAATTAGAAGTTATCGACTTATCAGTATTTGACGATATCAAAGCTGATTTAGAAGCTGATATCGCAGCGCTGAAAGCTGAAGGTAACCGTCACAGCGTATTATTATTGCTAACCGATATCATGAAAGAAGGCTCAGAAATGTTAGTGGTTTCAGATGACGCTGACTTAACTGAAAAAGCCTACGGTAAAGCAACCGTTGAAGGCCGAGTCTGGCTAGACGGTGTATTAAGCCGTAAGAAGCAAGTGGTGCCATCGCTACAAGATGTATTTGCTAACGCTTAATATGCGTTTTTAGCAATATAGCGAGTCGCCCAACTAAAAAGCTGAATCAATGATTCAGCTTTTTATTACCCTAAATTCATCAGTAAGCGGCTCTCACATAGCTTAAGGTAATGAGTTAACGATTCAATCGCTCCAGCCATTCAGCAGAGTCAGCCACCATAAATTTATAGGACTGATGGTTTTTAAGTTCCACTTTAATCGCATCTGCGGTAAGGGGTAACACTCCACCACCGGTCCCCCAACATTTTTCAACACTAACAATATCCTCAAGGTCTATCTCATAAGGACCCATTTCAAAGATTTTATTAAAGGCTTCAAAACATAACCGTGTTTCAGTCAAATATAGTTGTCCATCACCGCTAAAGGCACCGTTTTGCGCAGTAGCAAAAGTAGACTTAATCACAGTTTCATTGGCTAAATTGATGCTACCCATGTGTATATCCCTATGTTTACTCTTTCATGAAACAGTGAACGCCAACATGCTGATTGCATAGCGAAGCTTAACCAAGTAAGTTGACTTTAACTCTACTACGCTGCTGATTAAGTATAGACTTGCTATATGAACATGGCGTAATTAACAGCAAATTTTTAAGGCCTATATGAATCCAGTCAATCGCAGTGCCAGATTAATGGGGTTATTAATGATACTCATGCCAATAGGACTCACGGCTTGTATTAACGTCCCTGATTATCAAAGCGAACATGTGCAAATTTTATGGCAAGGACAACAGCTTGATGATTGCCAACTAAAAGGGCCAATAATTGGCTCCCAAGGGCATTGGTATGATTACTTGTTTATTTCGAATAAGGATTTAACTCAAGGGGCGATTAATCAGCTGAGAAATGAAGCATTAACGCTAGGGGCAAATACGGTTTATTTGCTTAAGCCGCAGTCGTTTACCACTTCAGTGACGATATTGGGCAATGCTTATAATTGTTCTAGTACAGTAGATTTGAAGTAAAGATTTAAAACAGATATTTAAAACACGCCTTAAATTCAAAGCTAATTCAATTTAGTAACAATTCATTTGTAGGATGATAAATGATTACCCACGATCCAAACCCGCAGTACCTTGCCAGCGACGAACGCTATACAAAAATGGCTTATGCCCGTTGTGGTAACAGCGGTATTCGCTTGCCAAAAATTTCATTAGGCTTATGGCAAAACTTTGGCGCATCAGACCCCCAATCGAATGCGAGAAACATCCTGCAAACAGCTTTTGATGCTGGTATTACCCACTTTGATTTAGCCAATAATTATGGTCCCCATTACGGCGCGGCGGAGTCCACCTTTGGTGATATTTTCAAACAAGACTTTAAGCCATATCGAGATGAGTTGATCGTTTCTAGTAAAGCGGGTTACGACATGTGGCCAGGGCCTTATGGTATTGGCGGCTCGAGAAAATATTTGATCGCTAGCTGCGATCAAAGCCTTAAACGTACTGGGCTAGATTACTTTGATATTTTTTATCATCACTGCATGGATCCTGACACTCCCATTGAAGAAACCATGCAAGCGCTAGATTATATTGTCCGCTCAGGCCGGGCGATGTATGTGGGTATTTCAAGTTATCAGCCAGCAGAAACGCTGCAAGCGATCAGTATCTTAAAACAGCTAGGCACGCCATTATTAATCCACCAGCCACGCTACAATATGTTTGATCGCTGGATTGAAGATGGCTTAACCGAGGTATTAAAAGATCAAGGCGTTGGCTCAATTGTATTCTCGCCATTGGATCAAGGTGTGCTCACTGATAAATACCTCCATGGTATTCCCAAAGACTCGCGCGCAGCCCAAGCCCATCAAATCTATTTAGCTGATAACGATCTAACTCCAGAGAAAATCGCCAAAGTGCAGGCATTAAATACCATTGCCCAAACCCGGGATCAATCTTTAGCGCAAATGGCGATCGCATGGAACCTTAACAATGATGCGGTAACCAGTTGCTTGATTGGTGCAAGTCGCCCAGCACAAGTTCTCGATTCGGTGGCCGCACTAGATAACCTTAACTTTAGTGCAGCTGAATTAGCCGCCATTGATGACATTGTTATGTAATTGCTCAAATCCAAGGATTACAGATGAAAGGATTACAGATGAAAAACAGCATCATGGGAGCCGCGTTAATGACAATGGTAACCAGTAGCTTATTAAGCGTTAGTTTAGTCAATCCTGCAGCGGCGCAAATTGACCCAAGCCAGCTTGATAACATCAAAGCGCTCAAGCTCAATAACAGCCAAGTGATAACCGCAGGCTTGCCCACAGCAGAGCAATTTCAGACACTTAAAAATTCAGGGGTAGAGGTGGTGATCAATTTAATCCCCAAAAACAACTCAAACTATTTGGCGGCTGAAGACAAACTGGTCACAGATGCAGGTATGGTTTACCACAACATTGAAGTCGACTGGCAGCAGCCCACCATGGAAGATGTAGCGCAGTTTATTAGCATCATGGAGCGCAATAACGATAAATCAATTTTAGTCCATTGTGCGTTAAATTATCGCGCCTCAGCTTTTTACTATTTATATCAACTGAGCCAAGGCGCTGATCACTCAGACAATGCCATGAGCCAAGCGTTATCACCTTGGGGCGATTTACCCCAAAGCTTTGCTAAATATCCGCAATGGAAGCGCTTAATCGATGAGGTGCGCGGCAAATATCAGCAATAAATACTGATATTTTAGCTGTGAGTTTTCAGTAGCGAGTTACTCAGTCGTTAGTATTTCAGTAGTTAGTGATCAGAACTCGCCAATACAGCAGCAATATTTACTTCATATATTGGCGCTGGGCTGCCCTCTGAGGTGATATAAAAACGGCTGGCATCGTGATTAAAACTCACCGCTTCTGCTTGAAATAGTGTCGGAAAATCAATGATTGTTGGCGTAGTTGATAATAGTGATAAAGCGCCTGTGGGCTGTTGCTGCTTATAGTAATAAGCGTGACCATAGGTTAACACTACCGCAGATAAGCCATCCTTTGAAAAGCTCATTGCTGTCGAATTTCCGGCAAAAATAGCTAAACGTATACTGCCGAAATAATCTGAAAATGATTCCGGTAATGCTGGCGGCGCACCTAAGGGTTTTGCCACTAGCGTATCTCTTTCCTGTCTAGGTACTGAAGGTAATACGGCTACTGGTTGCGCTAACTCTAACTCTAACGGCAACGGCAATTGATATAGGGTTTGCGGGGTTTGTCGCTTACTCAGTAATACAATTTGCTGGTTAACCACATCAACAGCAACAGACTCACAATCCTTTGGACCATCTGGGTAATTAAATGCCAGTGACACAAGCGGGGTGACCTTAATTGATGCGGCCAATTCAAGTTTGCTGACATCTGGCTCTGCAATGATATGAATAAAATACTGACTTCGATTGGCACGATTATCACCGACATCGGCGATTAACAGATACGCTTTACCATCGATAATAAACGAGCTCATATCTTCCCAATCGATATTTTTTACCCCTTCAATGTTCACCGTCGCCAGCACGTCACCGGATAAATTTATCGCATACACTGCGGCGCTATCGCCGCCATCATTGTGCAGCCACAGCACATCATGGTGTATATTTGAGTAAGCTAAGCCACTGGCTTCAGCAATTTTTTTATGGCTAATATTGCCCACTTGGCTAATGTTAGCTTGCTCGGTTTTGACCGAACACGCCGTAATAGCAACGGCAAATACTAAATATAAACAGAGACGTAAAAACTGATTTAGACATTTTGCGGCCATGTGTCAAACCTAATCCATTAGCTGAGATGCGAAATTTGATAATGACACAGTTAGCGTGATATTTAACCGCCTTGCTAATATTTAAATCTAGACTGTGCTAGAAAGAGATTAAATTCGATCTAAAAACAAACAAACAGACAGTGATAAATTAATCTTCAATTGGCTAATTTACGGGTTTTTCCCTTGGCCATTTGTTAGAATCCCAGCTTATTTTTTGGCAACTGTATTATTGCCACATTCTTTACCTAGCTCGGGCTGACAATCAGTTTAGTTCAGTGCACTCAAGTTTTACTATTAAAGGCAGGCTATGACCGTTCTTCTAATGACTCCACCTATGACCCAGTTAAATACGCCCTATCCGGCAACAGCCTATTTGACTGGTTTTTTGCGTACGAGAGGCTATGAAGCAGTGCAGCGTGATCCTGCCATTGAGCTTTTCCTAGAAATGATGACTGCGCCTGCGCTGGACATTATTCGTCAACATGTGGAAGCTAATTTCGAGCACTTTGAAGACGATGAATTACCTGATGCTATCCATAATTTTCTGGCTGAATTTGATCGTTATCATTTGACTGTTGAGAGCGCGATTCGGTTTTTACAGGGTAAAGATCCCAGTCTTGCACTGCGGATTAACTCGCGCCGATTTTTACCTGAAGGCCCAGCATTTGATGCCATTGCGCAAATGGAAGCGGTATCAGGCGATGTGCTGCAAGCCGCCTTTGGTAATCTTGGCGTTCAAGATAAAGCCAAATACCTTGCTACCTTGTTTATTAACGATCTTTCCAGCGTCATCACTCAAGGGGTTGATCCCTACTTTGAAGTGAGCCGCTATGGCGAGCAGTTAGCTGCGGCTAATCCAAGCTTTGATAACCTTTACGATACCTTGATGGACGAGCCAACCTTTAGCTCAGAAATTTTAGCACAATTGGTTGAGCACTATTTAGAAGAAACCCAACCTAGCGTTGTAGCCTTAACCGTGCCTTTTCCCGGTAATATGCTCGGCGCGTTACGTATTGCGCAAACCTGTAAAGCCATTAATCCAGAGATCCCCATCATCATCGGCGGTGGTTTTATCAATACCGAACTACGGGCACTCAAAGATCCTCGGGTATTTGAGTTTATCGACTTTATCTGTCTTGATGACGGCGAACGCCCGTTAATCACCCTGCTGGAATACTTTCAAGGCCAACGTGAAGTCGATGATTTAGTGCGAACTTACTTCCTTGCCGAAGATGACAATGGCGAGCCTTACGTTCACTTTAATGAAAACCCAGAACTCCACGATATCCCGCAGGTGGAAGTCGGCGCTCCGATATACGATGGCTTGCCATTGAGCGAATATCTGTCTTTGTGTGAAATGCTCAACCCAATGCACCGTATTTGGAGTGATGGCCGCTGGAATAAACTCACCATCGCCCATGGCTGTTACTGGCGTAAATGTAGCTTTTGTGATGTCAGTTTGGACTATATCGATCGCTACGATACTGCTGGCGCTGATATTCTGGTTGATCGCATTGAGCAACTCATTGAAGAAACCGGACAAACAGGGTTCCATTTTGTCGATGAAGCGCTGCCACCAAAAACCTTATTTGCCTTTGCAAAACGCTTAATTGAGCGCAACGTGGTGATCAGTTGGTGGGGTAATATCCGTTTTGAAAGAACCTTTAGCCAAGCCCGCTGTCAATTGCTAGCCGACTCTGGTTGTATCGCGGTCAGTGGCGGCCTTGAAGTGGCGTCTGATCGTTTATTGAAACTGATGAAAAAAGGCGTCAGTGTTGAGCGCGTTGCCCAAGTCACTAAAGCCTTTAGCGATGCCGGTATTATGGTGCACGCATATTTGATGTATGGCTTTCCTACTCAAACCGAGCAAGAAACGGTGGATTCATTGGAAATGGTGCGACAGATGATGCAGCAAGGTTGTTTCCAGTCTGCCTATTGGCACCGTTTTGTGGCCACGATCCACAGCCCTGTTGGTATGAATCCAGAAAAATTTGGTATTACTCTTAGCGATCGCCCTGAAGTTTTATTCGCTGAAAATGATGTCGATTTTAGCGATCCTACCGATACTGATCATGAGATGTTAGGTGAAGGGCTGCGTAAAGCGATTTACAATTACATGCATGGTATTGGGTTTGATCAGCCGATGAGTTTTTGGTTTGAACAAGGTGTCGCTCGCACTAGCATGAAAAAAGATCTGATCTCAAAAGCGATTAGCAATCTGATCGACAGCAGTGAAGAATGATCTGCTATTAAGGCTCATAGCTAACGAGCTAATTTTATAACTCACAGCGCTTATAACTAATAGCGCTAGCCAATAAAAAGGCCACTTTCTTGTTCCAAAAGAAAGTGGCCTGTTACTTTTACAGCTTATTTTACATACTGCATACAGCCTTTTGCAAAGCTGCCAACTTCTTTGTTAAGTCACGTAGTCTTAAATAACGCTTACTGATAAAGAAGCGTGCGATATTGGCGTGTTCCAAACACCTAGATATCACACTGTGCACTTGGCTTTTAGCATTTAAAGGATGAGGTAAAAATGCTAAAAACCAGTACCTGTTGTCACTCTTGTTAATCTCCAGTATTAATACTGGTAATCAAATTGCAGAGTGAATTCTGTGCCAGGCTCTTTCGCGTATACCACCACATCTTGTTGGTCGTATTCGGTGGTTTCACCTAGGATATTTTTCACTTTAAATTTCACCCCAAAGCTTTCAGTAGGTAAAAAGCTATAGCTAAAATCTAAGCTGTGAAAGGGTTGCTCGTACACATCATCTAAACCGCCACGGCCACCATAAGCAATACGCTCACCAAACACGTTATACACTAAGGTGGCACTGTGAGACTCATTAGACGAATCAAAGCTTAACTGCATGTTGGCAACCCACTCAGAATGGCCTGTCATGCGGCGCTTATTATTGGTTGGGTCAATTTCACCATTACTGGCAATTTCAATTTCTGAGTCACTTAGGGTTAAGTTACCCGCTACGAAAAAGTCTTCCCAAACACTACCATTGCTGCCAATAAAGCCTAAGTCATGTAAAAACTCAGTTTCGATACCGTAGATATAACCTGACTCAGCGTTGTAAAACTTAAGCTGACGACCCGCTTCTGAGATACGTTGAATCGCTTCTATGGGTGCTGCAACGTCTTTATAAAAGCCACCAACACTTAAGTTTGCGCCATCTTCTGAGTAGTATTCCCAGCGTACATCTAGGTTATAGATATCTGAGCTTTCAAGTTCTGGGTTACCGAAGAAATCAAAACCGGTAATTGGGTCTTGAAACCGCACTGGCGCCACTTCACGTAAATCAGGGCGAACCAAGGTTTTACTGGCGCCAAAGCGCCATTGGCTTTCATCTGATGATTTCCAGGTTAATGCCAATGAAGGAAACCAGCCGTCTTCTGCGATAGCATAATCTTCAATATCGTAACGACCACCTTCATCTGAAATCTCACCATCTGGGGTTAGCGGCAATGTCACGCGGCGAAAATCTTCATAACGCACACCTGCGGTTAAGCGCCATACATCATCAAAATCCACATCAAAATTGACAAAACCGGCGTCTATCATTTCAGCGGCGACATAATCTTCGGTGTCGGTTGAGGCGTCTTTTAATTCTAAATCAAGCGTGTCATTGGCAATGTTGTCATCAGAAAATATATTGTCAAAGTCACCCGCTAGAATATCGCCATTGGGGTCTGTTGGGCTTAAGCCGACATCAAAGCCCAATCGCGTGGCAAAGCTTTCACGGGTTCGTTCAAAGTACTCATAACCACCACTGATTTTTAGCACGTTCATGCCAAATTCAAAGGGTAGGGTTAAATCAAATTTGTAGTTTTCGGTATTATCATCAAGGCGGCTATAAACATATTTAGGCGCATCTTGGGTATTTAAGTTACGGCTAGTAATGCTATCAGCATCATCAAGTATTACATTGTAAGTGTAAGATAATTCGCTCGGTGCATAGCGCTTTGATCTGGCGTTTGAATACATCCAGTTGGCTTCTAAATCCCACAGATATTCAAAGAAATGCTCACCTTGAATTTGATTGCTGATAAGGTTACGTTCTTCATAAGCAATATCATAAACCTGCAACGCATTAGGCTCGGCGATGGTATCAATGGTTTCTTCGATGGCCACTGAAACATCATCAGATGTATCACGTAAATAAGTCGAGAAGGTTTGAATTTTATGGTCGTAACCAATTTCTAAACCTAAGTTAACCATGCCTGACATTTGTACAATTGAATCGGTGCCCATGACGTCTTTTGAGTTTTCGATTTGTACCTTGTTCTCATCACCATCTAGCTCAACTTCGCGCTTGGTGTAGTTTTCAGCTTGCTGCTTATAAGAAACGGCAGACATAGCACCAAAAATAATATCGTCAGTGATATCCCAACGATCGCCTATGGCAATATTACCGCGAAGCCCTGGATCGGTACTTTCGGTAAATACCGTCATGTCGCGATACATATCATTGGCTAAACCACGGTTAATGGCTTGTGCGCCGGCAAAATCAATTGTGCCATTTGAACCTGTGACGATATCAATAGGACTAATACCACCATATTGATTAGTCACATCGTTAATGCTGTTTGGCATTGCACGGGTACCATCATCTTGACCGGTCCAATCATCACCGCCGCCGTTATAGGTGTAAGTGTCATCGCTATCATTAGTGTTATAACGGCCACCTAATGATGCTTTGAAGAAAAAGTCTGCTGGAATAGATTTAGTACGAATATCAACATGACCACCGCCAAATGCAGCTGGCGTGCTGGCTGAACTGGATTTTTGTACTGATAAAGATTCAATGATAGAGGCTGGGAACATATCCAGCGGGACCACATTACGGGTAGGGTCTGGCGATGGTACAACCGCACCATTTAATGAGGTACTAGAATAGCGCTCACCTAAACCACGTACATAAATGAACTTGCCATCCTTCAGGGTTAATCCGGTAACACGTCGAAGCGCGGCGGCGGCATCACTATCGCCGGTGCGAGATATTTGGTCCGCGCCCATAATATCCACCACGGCAGGTTGCTCGCGGCGCTCTTCCATCGCTTCTGAGGCTGAACTGCGTAAACGACCCGTCACCGCAATGACTTCAATAGGGAAATCTTCACCAGGATCATAAGCTGGTGTCTCTTCCGAGTAAGCTGGTAGTGTTGCAAAAAGAGAAGCTGCAGAAATGGCAGTGACAACAGCTAGGCTTAGCTTATTAGCGATAAAACTCGGCTTGGTTTTCATAACGTTTTTCAATCCTGTACACAGTTCAGGTCGCGCCACTAAGATGTGATACACCGGTGACAATTAATGTAAATTTAACTAACTATTTTGATTATCTAATCGGACTTTAAGCAGCATCGAGGAGTACTCACTCCCCGATGCCTAAGGTTTACTACTCGCTTTTATTTAATAAAAGCCCAACCTTCACGCCAATCAGTTTGGCCATCGAATGCACCGATATAATCAGTTGATTCGAAGAAGGTGTCAGTTGTACTCATATCAAGACCGGTACCCAATAACACAGTGTCAGTGCCAGCAGGCATGCCATTAGTTAACGTCACTTCTTGAGCAGAGTTACCTGTTTGAGCTAAGAACCAGGCCTGCGTGTCTACCGCATCGGTTGTATCTGTGTTGTCAGAGCTGTATTTGAATGGCTCGTTACAGTCGATAACAGAGTGAGACATCACTAATGTTTCATCGTTAACGTTGGTAACAAGACCTGCGTAAGTACCGTCTAGTTCTAAACACTCACCTGATTCAGTCTCAGAAGTTGCACCTTTGCGACCTTGAATCAATAGGTTGTGAATTGATGCACGAGTAGCAACACGAAGAATGATGCCTTCGCCTTTATCGCCACTGGCATTTTCAATATCAGCACCAGGAAGAATTGTTACGTTAGAGATAGTTGGGTTTGAAATCGGCGTGTCGTCAGTGCCTTTATGACTATCGCCTTCAATACCACGGTTAGCTTGACCATCTTCATGGGTGATATACACGTACTGTGCTTTACCCTGCCAGCCGTTAGTCCAATCTAAGCTGTCATCAAAGTTATCCGTTAGGTAAACATATTTAAGGTTGACTGCACCGCCCCAAAACTCAACACCATCATCGCCATTTGCATGGACTTGAATATGGTCAACTTGGGTTCCACTGCCCACTGCCGCAAATGAGATGCCGTTCATTTCTTGGGTATCATTGACTTTAAAGCCGGCGTATTTGACTACCACATAGCTGATTTGACCGCTGTTATCAGCATTGTCATTACCGCCGTATGGGAAGTCGCCCACTTCAAATGACACATCACAGTTGTCTTTATCAGGACACTTGTTGGTTTCGCCATTACCCAGAATAACTAAACCGCCCCACTGACCACGCTCACCTTCTGCGCCAGCTATTACATCTTGCTGAGAGGTCATAACGATTGGATGCTCAGCACTGCCTTGGGCCATGATTTTAGAGCCACGACTAATGGCGATGTAGCTGTTGTCGGTCGCAAATAATTGCGTACCCGCTTGAATTGCCAGTGTTGCAGAGTCTGCGTTATCACCACCTACAATCACCGCGCCGCCATCTACTTTGTACATCACGTTTTGACCAGCAAGCAGTGTTGTATTGGTGGTGATGTTACCTTCGATTGAACAGACTAAAGTCACGCTGTCATCTTTATAAAGGCCTGCAACCACATCTTCTGAAGTTGTGCCTACAGGGCAAGATGTTAAAACTGGTAATTCAGTTGGTGCAGGCGCTGCATCTTCATGAATGGCCGTGGTCCAGCCTTCCGTCCAGTCAGTGCTGCCATTAAATGCGCCGATATATTGGGCATCATCTAAACGGTCATCCATGTTAGCTAAATCAGCTGCGCCGCCAGTTAAAGCAACAGAAGATGAATTAGGCATATACCCTGATAAATCTGCAGCACCGGCTAAGTTACCTTCTTGGGCCATAAACCAAGCTTCAACGTCGTAAGCTTTGGTGTAACCTTTATCAGCATCAACCTTGGCACTCTTAAACGGCTCAACACAATCGATTAAGCTGTTTTGCATGTTTAAGTTGCCAGCTTCAGCGGTATCAACTGTATTGTCGTCATTGATTTCTAAACATTCGCCAGAATCAACATCGCCTTTAACCAGCATGTTGTATGCGTTAACAGCCGTGCCTTTGCGCAGTAAAATACCTTCAGCGTCATCACCACCACTGTTAGTGCCGTTAGCCACTTGAATGGTGAAGTTAGCTAATGTAGGCATAGACTGTGGTTCAGCATCAGCGCTGCTGTTGCTGTCACCTTCGATACCACGGTTTGAACCGTTATCCTCTTGACGGATATAAACGTGCTGAGCACTACCTTGCCAACCGTTAGTCCAATCTAGAGAGTCATCAAAGTTTTCAGTTAACACCACATGTGAAAGCGAAACGTTACCGCCCCAAAACTCAACAC
>NZ_MCTY01000156.1:0-951 GCF_002873635.1 Shewanella sp. 10N.286.52.B9 | reverse complement strand
CCGCCCCAAAACTCAACACCGTCATCGTTATTTTTATGAATTTGGATATGATCAACAGTTGTACCTGCGCCAACTGCCGCGAAACTAATACCGTTCATTTCTTGGGTGTCGTTGATTTTAAAGCCACCAAACTCAACCCGAACATACTGAATAACACCTGAGTTATCTTCAGTGTTATCACCACCGTAGTTGTGGTTACCCACTTCAAATGCAGCATCACAACTGGTTAAATCAGGGCATGAGTTAACAGGTGCGTTACCTAAAACTACTAAGCCGCCCCATTGACCCGCTTCGCCAGTTTGGCCTAGCGCCGCTTCAAGGGAAGTAAATACGATTGGCGCGTCAGCTGTGCCTTCGGCCATAATTTTTGAATCACGGCTAATGACTAAATAAGACTCGCTACCACCAATAATTTTAGTGCCAGCCATAATTGATAATTCAACCGAGTCAGCTTTATCGCCGCCAGCGATAACTGCACCATCAAGCATCCACACCACATCGTTTCCTAAAATGATGTTCGCGCCATCTTGACCACCTACCTTTACTGTTGAAGCTGCAGTAGAAGGTGCCAGTGTGCCTGTTAACAGCCACACTTCTTTACCATCGATAGCCGCTATCGTAGTGCTTTTTTCTGCAAAGCCGCCGTAAGCAAGTTGTTGGTCCGTTTCAGTCGGTGTGGTTGGATCCGTTGGATTTGTAGGGTTAGTCGGCTCTTGTGAACCCGTATCAATATTGATATCGCCACCACAGCCCGCAAGTAATAAGGTTGCAGAAAGCGCAGCTGATACAGCACTAAGTTTAAACATTTTTTTCAGTTCCATTGTCATCTCCGAAGACGGGTGTAAGCGAGTTAAGTTGTTTCAATGGACGACAAACTAACCCGCAAAAATGACAAAAAGACTGCGTTAAAATGACAGTGAAATTTCACTAATATGATATAAATATTAATAG
>NZ_MCTY01000155.1:0-297 GCF_002873635.1 Shewanella sp. 10N.286.52.B9 | reverse complement strand
AATCCAACAATCCAACAATCTCACAATCTAACAGTCCAATTATCTTAATTCCAATGAAAATTTCTCAATATTTTTCGTGTTTTTTATCAATGTTAATAATATAAACATTGATGATGCTGTGCATTAATTAACCTTTATTGGTTTTGCTTTTATGAATGGATAATTATAAACGATCAGCTTTTCTATCAATGTAAAAGTTATAAGTTGTATAAGTTTTGCACAAAAAATTGTTTGTTTTATAAATATACATTAATTGATGCCTACTTTAATTTTTTGTTTCAGTATATGGTTAGATCT
>NZ_MCTY01000154.1:0-228 GCF_002873635.1 Shewanella sp. 10N.286.52.B9 | reverse complement strand
TGATGTGAACAACAGGTTTAAAGCACCTCAATGTTGGGTTTAAAATCATCCCAGCTGCTGTGTTGCAGTTTTTAGTGGTGAAAGCTAATGAACTACAGCAGTCACGTTTTTTTAAAACGTACATTAGAATAGAAGCCAATAGTTAAGCTTGATCAAGTCAAAATGTAGCATCTCAATCTAGCGTTCTAATCACCATAATTTCGCCATTTTTAAGACGAAAGGCTCATC
>NZ_MCTY01000153.1:0-422 GCF_002873635.1 Shewanella sp. 10N.286.52.B9 | reverse complement strand
ATTAAATAAGAGTCCACTTAATAAATTTGGACGAAAAATGATTGAACTTCAAAGCATCATATCTGCAACGAATAATGAACTACTAATTGGTGAAGGCTTTGAACTAGTCATTGTCGATAAAAATGGTCAAATAATACAACAAGGCGATTCTGTAAGAAAGACTATTTTTGATGAGATGATTGCAGAAGTGACAAAAAAATTTGCTAATAAATTTAGACAACTACAGCAAGATGATTTTAAGTAAAAGAACCAAGGAAAGATTTTATCTACATGTAGTTATCATGAGTTAGCGCTCATGATTTACTCATACAGCTTTGTATGACTGTAGATTAGTGGGCCACACAAATAGTACAGTTTAAACAGCTGCTCTATCACTGATTTGAGTAAACCTTGGGGAATAAAAGTTTAAAATACCATGATTT
>NZ_MCTY01000152.1:0-250 GCF_002873635.1 Shewanella sp. 10N.286.52.B9 | reverse complement strand
AAAAAATGGCAACCCAGTGGATTGCCAGAAGTATTTCTATGGGGTCACTGTTAACGGTGCGCTAGCGTGTTAGCAATGTCCCAATTGGGAGTGATGATGAAAAAGAGTTACCAAATTCGAGTAGCGAAATAATTGGGGAGATTAAATCTATAAAAGCTCAGTATCGAAATAACCTTGATGAGGGGTTAGCCTATTACTGACTAGCTACATTACTAAGAGAGGCTAAGCTGCAAATGGTTCAATAAAATTT
>NZ_MCTY01000151.1:0-347 GCF_002873635.1 Shewanella sp. 10N.286.52.B9 | reverse complement strand
CAGGAGAGGCTAAGCTGCAAATGGTTCAATAAAATTTATTATTTTTTAAATATTTAGAATGATCGAAAGCGATACATTTTTATGTATCTGTTTTTATTGGGTTTTTGTGGTAACCTTTATTGTTCTTTTATGGCGAACATCGTCAGGATTAAGGGGTGCTTTATAAACTTTGCTTTAACAAACCAGTCTCATCAAAAATTAGCTCCATAAAAAAAGGCAATCAAACGATTGCCTATTGATCCACTTTGAGATCAAAGGGACCGCGCTAGAAGTCCCAGGGAGATGATGAAAGTGAAAACACTGTCTATATACTATGAGCATCTCAAAGTGAAATAGTTCAAAAAAAC
>NZ_MCTY01000150.1:0-567 GCF_002873635.1 Shewanella sp. 10N.286.52.B9 | reverse complement strand
TATTACATATAAATCAAAAGTGAACCTTCATCATCAGAAAGCTCACTTGTTTGAGTTACACCTATAAAGGTGTGTCTCTAAAATACCATTTCGTTTTAATACGATTGAAACTACATGAACCTTGTAGACCACTATTTACCCCCTTCACACTAATAAAAACTTTTCTAGACTCTTCAACGCCTATTCTTTCCACTGCTGTTGGATGGGGTTGTATGTTTTCTATGCTCTTTATCCTTATTTCTTTAGGTGCACTGTTATAATTTTTTTCAAATTTATTATGCTTATTATTCAGCTCCGTCTTTAGAAAATCCTCCCCTAAAATAGCAACGACCTCATCGGGGAACCCATTAACATAAGCACTTAAATCATTATTTTTATATATTTCAAATAAATTTATACAGCGTTTAGCTAAGGGATCATTTTCAAGGTCATTAGCTGAGGCTGCCCCACACATTAAAAATAACAACGTTATTAACAAAACTATTATTGCTTTAACCATCTTGTGAAATCCTTACTTGATTTTAAGGGAGGGTTACACTTACCCGGCCACAACAGCCTTAATACCAC
>NZ_MCTY01000149.1:0-691 GCF_002873635.1 Shewanella sp. 10N.286.52.B9 | reverse complement strand
ATAAATAACAGTTTAGTATTTAGATAAAAAGACAATTATTAAACAAGCTAACTCGAATAAGAAAATGCTTAATAATTAGGCGTCGCTACGTGAAATCTGCGACTTTTACTAAGGACTTGGCCTGTATAATTTAAACAGAGGTGCATAAATTGCCAAAACACATAGCCTCACAGACTCTCAGGAGTCATTTCCCTGGTACATAAAAATTATATAGCGCGACAAAGATACTCGTTAGTTTATTTTTAAAGTTATTACAGCATTCGTTTAACCATCTGTAATTCTATTGGGATTTTGATTACCTTAAATAACAGTATCAAAGCTCATCTCTAATCATATATTGTACAAAGTAATTAATTGGTTTTATTTCTATTTGTTATAGGTTTTTTATTATTTAGATAAACAATCGTACAGTTGGGTCAAAGCAAACTGAAATTGACAATATTAGAAGCTAGCTTTTCGTGGAATGAATCAAACAATAACTGTTAAGTCCCCTAACCCCTTTTGTACAAAATAGACTGAGCGACTTAACTAAAAAAAGCAAAAGATAAAGGCTGATAACCTCATATCTATGGCTAAATGTATAGTGCCACTTCGGACTCATAGGTAATACAATTTATGAGAATTGGAGTAATTAATTTACCTTTTTTGATATGTATACAAACAATATTTCAAATATTGAACTATTATATAA
>NZ_MCTY01000148.1:0-797 GCF_002873635.1 Shewanella sp. 10N.286.52.B9 | reverse complement strand
GGCAGCTGCCATCCCTTTTTTATGGAAATCCTTTAAAGTTAAATAGCTTGGCAGTAGACTGAATTAATTACGTATTACTGGAAGTTGATAAATGAGTATTTGGTTTAGAGAAGTCACACTTGAAGATTGCGCTAAAATGGATAGTGGGCTCCATGGAAAGGGCACATTAATGAAAACCCTTGGTATTAAAATCACTGAAATTGGCGCAGATTATATGGTGGCGACTATGCCAGCTAATCCCTCAGTACATAACCCTTTAGGCATAGTTCATGGCGGCGCGAATGTGGCACTGGCCGAAACCGTTGCCAGTTATGCGGCTAACTTTGTGGTCGACTTTAAGCATTTTTATTGTGTTGGCCAAGAAATTAATGCCAATCACTTAAAAGCGTCACGAAATGGTGAGTTAATTGCGACGGCAAGAGCGGTGCATATTGGTAAACGTAGCTCAGTATGGGAAGTGCTAATCAATAATTCTGCTGGTGAGTTATGTTGTATTTCTCGGATGACTGCGGCTGTAGTAGCTAGAAAAGTCAGCGCTTAATAGGCAATTATTAACTACACTGAATAAAGTCAAACCCCTTAAAAGGAATCATAAATGGAAGCTGCAACAGTATGGGAATGGGTGGGTTATTTAGCCTCTGCCGTGGTGGCTATTTCATTAATGATGGCTAATATAAAAAAATTACGCTGGTGGAACCTTATTGGTGCAGCGCTTTTTGTCGCTTATGGTTTGGCGATAGGTGCCATCCCAGTGGCATTAGTGAATTTTTTTATTGTATTGATTGATATTTATTATT
>NZ_MCTY01000147.1:0-2246 GCF_002873635.1 Shewanella sp. 10N.286.52.B9 | reverse complement strand
TTTTAGAATACATATTTTAGAAAATCCTGTCGCTGTAGTTACATTAATGAATGTAATTTCAATTAGAAACATAACACACTTCTTAAGGGTCACAGCTGTCATGAAATGGATTATCGATCTCAATACTCGACTCAAACTTTCACTATTAATTATTCCTCCACTGTTAATCTGTTTAATTTATGGTGGCATGTTTGTGCACAATAAATATGAAATACAAACAGAGCTTAATACGGTACTTTCGTTAAGTGAACTGGCCGTTATCAACAGCGCCCTAGTACATTAATTACAAAAGGAGCGTGGCATGAGTGCAGGTTTTCTGGGCTCTAAAGGTCAATCATTTGCTCAGGATTTACCTCAGCAACGCTCAATGACAGACCAACAAGTGTCTAACTTTTCGAGTATTCCAGCTGCAGATCACTTTCCTGCAAAAATCAGTTCAACATTAAGACAAATAGACTCGCAATTACAACAACTTCAAAGTATCCGCCGCTCAGTAGATAATCTAAGCATCTCAGTGGCTGAAGAAGTGAAATATTATTCAGATTTAAATAAAACCCTATTATCCGTGGTTGATGAAACCGCTATGCAAAGTACCATCAGTGAGTTGTCTTTGAAACTCGCTTCATTCGGGGCGTTTTTACAACTAAAAGAACGTGCGGGTATTGAGCGAGCGGTATTAAGTTCGACCTTTGGACAGCAAGGTTTTAAAGCGGGTGGTTATGCAAAATTTGTGACCTTAGTGGCTGAGCAAAATACCTATGCTGAACGCTTTAGCACTATGGCGACAGATTTGGTATTAACGCGGTTTGAACAAGATAACCGTTCAAAAGAAGTTAATGCTGTTAATGCCATACGACAAATTGCATTTTCACAAAATGCTGAAGAGATTAAAAATCAACATCCTGAAGTTTGGTTTAAAACATCCACTAACCGAATTAATCTATTGGCTAAATTTGAACAATACCTCGCCACCGAACTTGTAACACTTACCCAGCACAAATTGAGCACGGCTAGTCAACAAATGTGGAGCTCGCTCATTGCATTAACGGTATCGGTATTATTACTAGTTTGGCTAAGTCTATCGGTCTCTAGATATTTAAGTCGCAGTTTAAATCAATTATTTAATAAGGTTAGCCATGCTGGTAATAACTTTGATTTGAGCACGAGAATTGATCACGACTCAACCGATGAGTTTGGTGAGCTAGCGAAAGCCTTCAATGGGATGATGGCAGATTTTGAAACTGTGATTACTCAAGTGAGACACAATGCCAGCCAGCTGGTTAATGTGGTTGAGCAAGTTAATAGCTATGCAAGCAGCATGAGACAAGATATTGAACAAGGCCACTTAGAAGCTGAACAGGTGGCGTCAGCGATGACTGAAATGAGCGCAACCGTTACCCAAATTGCCGCTAATGCTGTACAAGCATCCGATGCATCAAGCTCCGCCAATAAAGAAGCCAATATCGGTAATATTGGCGTATCAAAAACGGCGGTGTCTATTAAGCATCTTGCTGGTGAAATTAATGACGCTTCAACGGCGATAAAGACTTTAGATCAAGATGTGCAATCCATTGCTAGCATTTTAGAAGTGATTAGTGCGATTTCAGAGCAAACTAATTTGCTAGCGTTAAATGCCGCTATTGAAGCGGCAAGGGCGGGTGAGCAAGGCCGAGGTTTTGCGGTGGTAGCCGATGAAGTGAGAACCCTCGCCCAAAGAACACAGTCTTCAACAGACGATATTAAACGCATGACTGAACGTTTAAAATCTGGCGCTCAATTAGCGGTGCAAACCATGGAACGTGGTATGGTTAGTGCTGATGAGAGTGTTATTGAAGTTGAACAAGCGGGTAATGAATTACAGCAAATAGTGGCAGAGATAGATACCATTGACAGTATGAATCAGCAAATTGCATCAGCAACACATGAACAAGCGGCAGTGGCCGAAGAGGTAAATCGCAATGCCATGCAAATTAGTGAAATATACAGTCAAACTCAAAACGTTGCGACTGCTTTAAGTCAGCTCAATGAAACCTTATTAGAAGACGCAGCGGCAATGTCTGAGCAAGTACAAAAGTTTACCTTAAGCTAGAAATACGCAGATATTCCCTCGAGCCGACAATTTTTATTGTCGGCTTTTTTTTGTATCCGTAAGATACATTTTTCGGCATAATGTTTATCATTTGTTTGCTAACTGTGTCCTATTTGGTCGCAGGTTAAGCAGGCGCTAATTATAAAATTGTATATTT
>NZ_MCTY01000146.1:0-279 GCF_002873635.1 Shewanella sp. 10N.286.52.B9 | reverse complement strand
TAGTCGAAGGGGACCCGGACATATTGTTTCACTTCTAATATAACGAAGACCTATAAGTAACACTTTAGAAGGCTATTAAAGTGAAACCGCCGTGCTCTTAATAAAAATAGCGCGGTGTCCTAGGCATCTCTTCTTTAATCGAAGGGGACCCGGACTGGCGTTATACTCTACCAAAGAGTGAATACTCATTAAATCCTGTAGGCTAAGATTTAACGCTAAAATTCAAACTACCAATTACTCAGTAATTTTTCTTCTTTTCGAAAAAAGAAGGTGGTATCC
>NZ_MCTY01000145.1:0-316 GCF_002873635.1 Shewanella sp. 10N.286.52.B9 | reverse complement strand
GTCTTATAAAAGAATGTATTTGTGCGACTATATTGTTTTGTTGTTTATTTTGGTCGTTTTTATAACTCATTCGTTATTGATACTAAATAATATAGTACCTCCTTTTCATTATGCTGACTCTACTTATTTTTATGAAGGTGGACGGTATGTTTCAACACACTTCACAAGTATTACAGAGTTGCCTAGTGTGTTGTTATCATACACGCATGAAGTTAAGTATTACGGATATTTTCTATTCAATTCTTTTTCATTTCTAACAGAAAAAAATGAAAGATATGCCGCAATAAATATATCCTATATAACATCAATAATAGTA
>NZ_MCTY01000144.1:0-203 GCF_002873635.1 Shewanella sp. 10N.286.52.B9 | reverse complement strand
GGGTTTATTTTTTTATTTGAAAGGAATGATTTTCTTAAGATGAGAAATTGGATCGACCTGTCTGTTCATAAAAAGTGGTTCGAACTAATGACCTATACCTTGGCAATAAAAAAGGTATCACTATTTCTAAAAGCACAACTGAGCTAAGAGTGGGTTTATTTTTTTATTTGAAAGGAATGATTTTCTTAAGATGAGAAATTGGA
>NZ_MCTY01000143.1:0-2239 GCF_002873635.1 Shewanella sp. 10N.286.52.B9 | reverse complement strand
CTGTGAATTCTCATAAGAGACCTTATCTACACCTTAATTAATATTGAGCTTGTTCCTGGAGAATGAATATTAAATAAGATAATTAAAAAGGTTATTTATGATGAACAAGAACCTGAAATATGGAAACTTGAAAAAAACAACGTTTGCTATGATGTTGCTACCTTTAATGACGGCTTGTGGTGGATCTGATTCAAATGATGCCCCTCCACCGGTCTCAGAAATTCCTGAAGTTGAATTACCTGACGAAATACGCAATCACTTTGATCTTATCGTTGATACTGAAACAGCCGTTGACGGTACTATCGAAGTTTATTTAGGTCGTTGGTTCCCTTGCATGAAAGGGCACGAAGATATGTGCTCAAGTGACATGCCGGAAGATTTTGAAGTTCCCGATGCTGGCTTTAAGAATGGCGAAGCCTTCGCTACAGCATCGAAATATAACATGCGGACCAGAGACGACAGCAAATACTACATGGAAGTTCAGCTAAGCGATCTACGAGCTTGGCAAGAGCAAGCTGTTCGTGATGATATTTTCATGCCTGGTAACTACTCAGCTTTAGACTTGATGATGTACATCTCATCGATAAGAGATGATTTTGAAGTCAAGTTAGGCGGCTTTAATGAAGCACGTCAAAGCTATGACTTTACCGTGTCATTTGATGCCGATGGCGACGGTACATTTGACAACGCACCTGCCACACATTATTCCCACTGGGGTGATTACCAAGATAGTGATAGTTGGGGAGTCACTTTGTCACACGGTGGTGGTGACATGCTAAATCATTTTAACGGATATTTAGAAACTGTGTATGACCGCCTTGATGAAACCCTTGTGCGTGATGGGTCTCAGATCCGTATACAACCAGTGAGTGAAGCCTATCGTGATCGTGTGTGGCAAACCCATATTGATGAAGTCAACTTTAAAGCTAGTAACGGTGGCAAGGTAATTTTAAAAGAAATTACCCTAGATATGGAGGATACTGACGGTTATGGTGATGAATTCATTAAAACCATTGCTCAAGATGTTGAAGTAAAAGCTTACAACTTACGCCCTGATATTTATCGCCCTGGCGTCATCACCAGCCTTGATATGGTTATCTCTGCAAACGAAACAGCAAAAGAAGCCGGTTCTGCTGAATTTGGTTTTACCTTCTGGCCAACACTTTCTACAGGTTCTAAACTTGGCAGTTATGTGATGAATCAAATCAGCCACCCTGAAGTTGGTCCTTCAAATAAACTTCGTGCTGAAGGCTTAGACGGCTGGAACTACGCTGCGGGTATGAATGAATACACATTAGATATCATTGTTACTCAGGGCTCATGGCCAAGTGCACAGGACTTCTTAGACCCTGAAATTGCAGCAGAATTTGAACTTGACCGTGAGTGTTCATGGCTACGTGAAAGCGATGGCTCAATCACTGAAATTAAAGCTAAAGAATGTATCGACCATTGGTATGGTACTTTCGGCGGAAATAAACTTCACGTAGCAATGGATAATATGGTTCGTAACCATGGTATGGAGTACATCTATTTTTCATGGGTGAAAAAGATGTTCCTAGTTTACAACGTATCAGAAGTAAACTCAGTTAATGAAGCACGCCTAATGGGTGATACTTATCGGTTCCCAGCTCAAGTAGAGAAAGCTGAGAAAATTGCAGACATAAGTAAAGCAATTGCGCCACTGACTGAAGAACATTTTGGTTGGAATATTGCTGACTGTCAGCTATGTCACTCTAAGGATGACATTCATAAAAGCAAAGCAGTTGATACATTAGAGCGTGATGAGCCTTATTTCTGTGCATCGTGTCACGGTGGTAATGGTGCACCTGAAGCGCATGGCGAAACAGCGCGTTGTTTCTGGTGTCACTCAGAAGATAAAGCAATGCAGAACCATGGTGAGGCATCTCAATGGATGGCTTTCAGTGACGTAGAGTGTAGTGGCTTCCCTCAACATATGGGACCAAACGCACCTAGCGAACTATTTGGCCCAGGTTCATGTGCAGATCAGGTTGATAAACCGAATGTAGTGAAACAGAATTGGGATGGTTCAAAATATAATGATTTACCTGCGGGTAGACAACAAAGCTTTGGTAACAGTGACTGGTACAATACTGAGTCATTCCCTGACCCATATAGCTGTGTAACTTGTCATGTAACACCTAAGAAGTAACATGTTTAAGGCCTCGATTATTATTAATCGAGGCCTATTTTATTATAGCAATTACAAAGCCACCCATTA
>NZ_MCTY01000142.1:0-252 GCF_002873635.1 Shewanella sp. 10N.286.52.B9 | reverse complement strand
CAAGAGACGACCCCTCGCCCCCGGCGTGACAGGCCGTTGACCTCTAATCAAGCGTCTAAGCAACTGAATTACCGCTGCTTTAGCAAACTACTTTTGCATGTCACTATTATTCATTCTTTAAATAACAGATACGAAAAAGCCCTGCTATTGCTAGCAGGGCTTATCGTAATGTTGGCGGAGCGGACTTACTCTTATCAAGAGACGACCCCTCGCCCCCGGCGTGACAGGCCGTTGACCTCTAATCAAGCGTCT
>NZ_MCTY01000141.1:0-435 GCF_002873635.1 Shewanella sp. 10N.286.52.B9 | reverse complement strand
AGACGCTTGATTAGAGATCATCGGCCTGTCACGCCGGGGGCGAGGGGTCGTCTCTTGATAAGAGTAAGTCCGCTCCGTCAACATTACGATAAGCCCTGCTAGCAATAGCAGGGCTTTTTCGTATCTGTTATTTAAAGAATGAATAATAGTGACCTGCAAAAGTAGTTTGCTAAAGCAGCGGTAATTCAGTTGCTTAGACGCTTGATTAGAGATCAACGGCCTGTCACGCCGTGGGCGAGGGTTCGTCTCTTGATAAGAGTAAGTCCGCTCCGTCAACATTACGATAAGCCCTGCTAGCAATAGCAGGGCTTTTTCGTATCTGTTATTTAAAGAATGAATAATAGTGACCTGAAAAGTAGTTTGCTAAAGCAGCGGTAATTCAGTTGCTTAGACGCTTGATTAGAGATCAACGGCCTGTCACGCCGTGGGCGAGGG
>NZ_MCTY01000140.1:0-851 GCF_002873635.1 Shewanella sp. 10N.286.52.B9 | reverse complement strand
TATATTCGCTCTAATGAGGAGTTAAAGCAAAAAGCCGTCGAACTTGAGGAACAGTCTAACTCCATACGTTTCTCCGATGATTATGATTATAATATGGTGAAAAACTGGAGCAATGATGAGAGTAGCCCTTTCCAAAGTGGATTTTTTGGAGTGTCATATATGGTCGCTACTTTTAACTTCGAAGACTTAGAACACATCAAGCAAGAGAAAAAAAATCGTGAAAACGAATCACGATTAAAAACTCAAAATCACATTCGATTACGTGATTTTATACGGTACTTACCAGATGAAATAAAGTTAATAAAAATATATGTTTACCGAGAAATGTACATAGACATGAAAGAACTAATAAATAGGATTATCGGCTTTCATGGTGTATTAGTTGAAGAACCGAAGATGCCTCATGAAATACGTAATAAATTGAAGTTCAAACTTTGTAGTGAGTTAAAAAAAATAGAAAATATTTTGAGAGAAAACAACATGACTAGTTGTGTAGAAGCGTTAAAAGAAATAACCCATCATTATCCTGAATACTAATAGTATGTATACTGTTAAGAGATGGGTTGCAGGGTAATTATATTGATACAAATAAAGTCTAACTTTTATAAGGCCAGTGACTTAGAGGAATTTTTTACTGTAAATAATTGTAACTTAAACCATAAGAGTTCAATCATGAGTAAAGGTACTCGTTATACAATTGAATTTAATCAAGAAGTCGTCAATCAAGTTATCAAACACGTTTAGTTTTTCAACTATGTTTTTGAGCGTTTAGGGATAGGTTCTAAAGCCTTATGTGTTTATATTCAAACATTTTAAAACTGTCAAAATATAAAATGGTTTTATATTTTGTG
>NZ_MCTY01000139.1:0-362 GCF_002873635.1 Shewanella sp. 10N.286.52.B9 | reverse complement strand
CACGCCTTCGGTTATGGGTATGCAGCACGCCCGTAAATCCAATATCACCACCGAGTTGCTTTGAGTTTTTAGCAAAGTCTTTTAGCACGCTGGCGGCCACCGAGAACATGGCTTGATACATCAACTCGGATTGATGTTTAGCCGTTACTCGCAACTCATAAGGCAAGGTAAACGTCACCATGTAATACTCCACGGGCAGGAGTTTAGCTTGCTGTTTGTTGAGCCACTCTGTCGTGGTGTTGTGCTGGCATTGAGGGCAACTGCGATGACCACATGACAGCGGGAAATCAGCAGTATGAGTGCAGCTGCGGCATGCCCACTGGCTGGTTCGCTCAGTGTTGCTGCGACAACTGAGCATGGCG
>NZ_MCTY01000138.1:0-670 GCF_002873635.1 Shewanella sp. 10N.286.52.B9 | reverse complement strand
AACGGCATTATCAACAAAAAAAGCTACGAATGGCAGCTTGTCAATTAATGGAACGTCAGTTGCTATAAGTGCAGCCGGAGCAGCTACTGTTGCTGATGAGATTAACGCTGCAAATACTGGTGTGACAGCTGAAGCAAGACTTGAAACTACTATTGATAAGCTTGACTCTGCCAGTGATGGCGACCTTGAAATTGGCGGTAAGAAATATGATTTAGCCACTTATGGTGGTGATATGGAGAGCCTTGCTGCAGATTTATCAAAAGATGGTTTTGAAGCGTCTGTTAATGATGCGGGTGCGATTAATTTGAAAACAACGGGTGTAGAAGGTATCGAGATTACGGGTAATACGGCCGGTGCTGTTGAACTTGGTGGTAAAGCAGCAGGTGCTGCTGCAGTATCTGTTTCATCTGAGCTACATTTATCATCAAAAGAGAGCTTTACAGTTGCTGACGATGGTACAGCTGATGTGGGTGAGTTAATTAGCTCAGCATCATCTTCTCTTACATCTGTGAATTCAGTTGATATCAGTTCAGCGGACGGTGCTCAAGATGCATTGGCGATTATTGATGGCGCGATAGCAGGCATTGATTCACAACGCGCAGACTTAGGTGCGGTGCAAAACCGGATGAACTTTACCATTAATAACTTAAGCAACATTCAAGCTAACGTG
>NZ_MCTY01000137.1:0-545 GCF_002873635.1 Shewanella sp. 10N.286.52.B9 | reverse complement strand
AAAATATTCGATTTACAACAAGGACTTAGCGGTGGTACCTTTGAAGTTTGAATTGAGCAGCCTGGAACATTATTGTGCTGCTATTGAATAAGCTGTTAGCAGTATAAGGAGAATTCGGTGCTAAATAATATTTTTGAGAGTATTTATATAAAAAGCAAATGGGCTTTTTTATCTATACAATTTTTCAGTGTATTTGGGATTTTTAGTTTTGTTTCGTTAGTATCTGGCACAGCGCTAGATAGTACTCTTGCAATATCGTTTTCCCTTTTTACATCTGTAGGCTCAGCGCTATTCACGGCTAATAAAATTGCTGATGCAAAAAACAGCAGTAAATACAGCTAATCGGGTAGCCGGAGGTATCTAGCCTCCAGCCCCCACACCACCCTGCATGCGGCTCCGCACAGGGCGGTTCATTTAGAACACCTAACTGACTTTCTGGTTAGCTTATTTATTACAATAATGAACTGCGATCCATCCATCTCTTAGTGAATATAATCCTGCTTTCTTCAGATACTCATTACTCAACGCTTGCTGGATCCCTGGTG
>NZ_MCTY01000136.1:0-44521 GCF_002873635.1 Shewanella sp. 10N.286.52.B9 | reverse complement strand
TTATAAGGTATTGATATTTATATTGAAAAACCTTGTTTATTAGTGGTTTTGCAATTTTTTTTTGAGTAACTATTGATACTGTATGATTATACAGTATACTGAGCTCATATTAAGAAACAGACAAATTTATTCGTTATCAATCTCGCCAATGAGATGAGTTCGCTTAGAGGGATAATCACAATGAAAGCAGATCCAAATAAAGAGAAAGCACTGAATGCCGTGTTAGGTCAAATTGAGAAGCAATTTGGTAAAGGTTCAATCATGAAGTTGGGCGCAGACCGCACAATGGATGTTGAAACCATTTCTACTGGCTCACTTTCATTGGATGTTGCCTTGGGTGCTGGTGGTTTACCTATGGGGCGAATCGTAGAAATCTACGGTCCTGAGTCATCAGGTAAAACAACCTTAACCTTAGAAGTGATTGCAGCAGCACAGCGTCAAGGTAAAACCTGTGCGTTTATCGATGCTGAGCATGCTCTTGATCCTATCTATGCTAAAAACCTTGGTGTTGATATTGATAACCTACTTTGTTCGCAACCAGATACGGGTGAACAAGCACTAGAGATTTGTGATGCCTTAACTCGCTCTGGCGCCGTTGATGTGATCATTGTCGATTCAGTGGCGGCATTAACACCAAAAGCTGAAATTGAAGGTGAAATTGGTGACTCACACATGGGCCTTGCTGCTCGTATGATGAGCCAAGCAATGCGTAAACTTGCTGGTAACCTTAAGCAATCAAACACGCTATTGATTTTCATTAACCAAATTCGTATGAAAATTGGTGTGATGTTCGGTAACCCAGAAACTACAACAGGTGGTAATGCACTTAAGTTTTACGCCTCAGTGCGTTTGGATATTCGCCGTACAGGTGCAATCAAAGATGGCGATCAGGTGGTTGGTAACGAAACCCGAGTTAAAGTGGTTAAAAACAAAATTGCAGCGCCATTTAGGCAAGCTGAATTCCAAATCTTGTACGGTAAGGGTATTAACCGTACTGGTGAGCTAGTTGATTTAGGTGTGACGCATAAGCTTGTTGAAAAAGCTGGTGCTTGGTATAGCTACAAAGGCGGCAAGATTGGTCAAGGCCGTGCAAATGCCGGTAAGTACCTAATTGAAAACCCTGCTGCGGCTGAAGAGATCGAAACTGCATTACGTGAATTATTGCTTAGTAAAGATAAAGAAAAAGATGCCGCCCCTGCTAAACCCGATGAAAACATCGATTTAGAAACCGGTGAAGTGTTTTAAGCCTTTGCTAGGTATTAGTAGTTAGAATTATTAAATCGCGGTGAGCTATATGCTCGCCGCTTTTTTTTATCCAATTTTGCTCAGTATGTAACTCATATCTGTCAGAGGCTATATTTTGCTGTTACGCTAATGAAGCTTAACAGCGCCTATCAATTAGCTTTATAGCCACTCTTGTTAGCCGTTTTGTTAGCTGTTTTAGTTGCGGTAATTTTTTGATTACCCATAAATATGGCTATATTGCACAATCAATCAAATATTCGATGATCAAAATCGTTAAATTCCAGCCTAAAATAGCCAATCTATTGCCCTAGAATGTCGCACCTATAGTTTGTTTAAGTATATAATGTTGGCAATTTAGCGCTGACTAACAGCTTCCTGATAAATACGATTTATCCATTTTAGGGCGATTTCATGTTTCAAACTACCGCAGAACTAAGAAGTGCTTTCCTAGAGTTTTTTCGTCACAACGAACATCAAGTTGTCGATAGTAGCTCTTTAGTACCTCACAATGACCCAACTTTACTATTCACCAATGCCGGTATGAATCAGTTTAAAGACTGTTTTTTAGGTCAAGAAAAGCGTAGCTATACCCGAGCGACAACATCGCAACGCTGTGTACGTGCTGGTGGTAAACATAACGACCTTGATAATGTAGGTTACACCGCTCGTCACCATACCTTCTTTGAAATGTTAGGTAACTTCAGTTTTGGTGATTACTTCAAAGAAGAAGCCATTAGCTATGCATGGCGCTTTTTAACTGAAACATTAAAGCTTCCAACCGAGCGTTTATGCGTCACCATCTATGAAACTGATGATGAAGCGTTTGATATCTGGACTAACAAAATTGGTGTCGCCCCTGAAAATATTATCCGCATTGGTGATAATAAAGGTGCACCTTATGCGTCTGATAACTTCTGGCAAATGGGTGACACAGGTCCTTGTGGCCCATGTTCTGAAATATTTTATGATCATGGCGAGCATATCTGGGGCGGTCGCCCTGGTACTCCAGAAGAAGATGGCGATCGTTTCATTGAAATCTGGAATATCGTATTCATGCAATACAACCGTCAAGCTGACGGCGAAATGAAGCCATTACCAAAACCTTCTGTTGATACTGGTATGGGTATTGAGCGTATTGCTGCGATTATGCAAGGCGTACATTCAAACTATGAAATCGATATTTTCAAACAGCTTATTGCTAAAACGGCTGAAATCATTGGTGTCCAAGATTTAGAAAATAAATCTTTACGGGTTATTGCCGATCATATTCGCTCTTGTGCATTTTTAATTGCTGACGGTGTAATGCCGTCAAATGAAGGCCGCGGCTATGTACTACGCCGTATTATTCGCCGCGCAGTGCGTCATGGTAACAAGCTTGGCGCGACAGATACCTTCTTCTACAAATTAGTGCCAACATTAATTGAAGTGATGGGCGATGCAGCTAAAGGCCTTGTTGATGCTAAAGCAATTGTTGAAAAGTCTTTAAAAGCCGAAGAAGAGCAGTTTGCTAGAACGCTAGAGCGTGGCCTAGGTATTTTAGATGCAGCCCTTAATGCACTTGAAGCTAATATTTTAGATGGTGAAACAGCATTTAAACTTTATGACACCTATGGCTTCCCTGTCGACTTAACCGCGGATGTATGTCGTGAGCGTGATATCACCGTTGATGAAGCAGGATTTGAAGCGGCAATGGCTGAGCAGCGCAGCCGAGCACAAGCGGCTGGCAATTTTGGCACTGATTACAATGCAGGCCTTAAAATTGAAGGTGAAACCGAGTTTTGCGGTTATAGCGAGCTAAATGGTCAAGGTAAAATTACAGCTATATATGTAGAAGGTAATGCAGTTGATTCATTAACGGCAGATCAAGAAGCGGTCATTGTATTAGATAATACGCCGTTTTACGCTGAGTCTGGCGGTCAAGTTGGCGACAAAGGCCATTTAACAGTTAATGATGCTAATTTTGCTGTGACCGATACTCAAATTTTTGGTCAAGCTTTCGGTCATCAAGGCAAGTTAGTTGCTGGTGTTTTAAATGTTGGTGATAGCGTTAGCGCTGAAGTCGATAAAAAACTTCGTCATCGTACTCAGCTTAACCATTCAGTGACCCATTTATTACATGCAGCACTACGTAATGTACTGGGTAGCCATGTAAATCAAAAAGGGTCATTAGTTAACCCTGAGCGTTTACGTTTTGACTTTGCTCACTTTGAAGCGGTCACCGCAGCAGAACTTAAGCAAGTTGAAGACATGGTTAATACTCAAATTCGTCGTAACCATGAATTAAAAACTGCGGTTATGGGGATTGATGAAGCCAAAGAGCAGGGCGCAATGGCGTTGTTTGGCGAAAAGTATGACAGCGAAGTGCGTGTGGTTACCATGGGTGACTTCTCTATCGAGCTTTGTGGTGGTACTCATGTTGGCCGTACTGGTGATATTGGTTTATTCAAAATCACTTCAGAAGGTGGTATTGCAGCAGGTATTCGCCGTATTGAAGCGGTAACGGGTGCCGCAGCAATGGCTTATGTTGCTGAGCAGCAATCTCAACTTGAACAAGCGGCAAGTTTGCTTAAGTCAGATTCAGCCTCTGTTGTAGCGAAATTAAAAGCACAGCTTGATAAAGTAAAATCCCTTGAGAAAGAAATGTCGCAGCTAAAAGATAAGTTAGCTGCAGCAGCCAGTGCCGATATTGCTGGTGAAGCTGTTGAGATGAACGGCATCAAGGTATTAGTTAAAAAGCTTGAAGGTGTGGACCCTAAATCTTTACGAGGCTTGCAAGATGAGCTGAAGCAAAAGTTACCGTCATCAATTATCGTGCTCGGTATTGCTGGCGATGCAAAGGTTAACTTGATTGCTGGTGTGAGCAAAGATCTTGTCGGTAAGGTTAAAGCTGGTGAACTTGTGGCTATGGTAGCACAGCAGGTTGGCGGTAAAGGTGGTGGGCGCCCTGATATGGCCCAAGCTGGCGGAACACAACCAGAGAACTTAGATGCAGCATTAGCCTTAGTTCAACCATGGCTCAGCGAACGTTTAGGCTAACTGACAACTTAAGCCATAAGGTGTTTACGGCATTTTATGGCTTGAGTATTAGGTTGAGCTTTGAGATAGTGGTTCGGCAAGCTTATAAAGCATTCTTAGGTATCATTTTTTACGCTTTTTTGACTCAAGCTACTATAATTCTAAATTGAAGCAACTTTTATGCTTTTTTTGTACGCATAAGCAGCAATTTATTAAATTACCTGTTTTGCTTTTGTTTAAAGAATAGCCTTTAAATGTTATCAACTTGAAATAATCAGGCCGCAGGAATACGTTTTTTCTTTTTTTTGGGGTAAAAAGCTTAAAAGTTTTATTGATTTAGTGTCGTCACTAATGATTTGTATTAAGCTAACATTATTAAACGCGCATATTACGGATAGAAGCTGGTGTATGCTGATTGGACTAAAGGAGCAATCGAATGCTGATTTTGACTCGCCGTGTTGGCGAAACATTAATGATAGGTGATGAAGTGACTGTTACTGTACTAGGTGTAAAAGGTAACCAAGTACGTATCGGTGTGAATGCACCTAAAGAAGTATCAGTTCATCGCGAAGAAATTTATCAACGTATCCAGTCTGAAAAATCTGGCAACGTTACACCTGAAGATGGTGGCAATTTCTGATATATCAGACATTGTTTGCGATTTACCAATAAAGCCAGCGAAAGCTGGCTTTATTGTTTTTAGACTATTTAAGATTGTTTGCTAAAAAAAATACAAATTTTTTTAAATGAATTGATGATAATTGTGGCTTAACTCATCAATGTGCTCAAAAACAGTTCAAATGAATATAAGATGCTGAAAAAGGTTTGACTTATTTTCGGCAAACAGTAATATGTGCGCCAAGAAACGGAGAGGTGGCCGAGTGGCCGAAGGCGCTCCCCTGCTAAGGGAGTATGGGCTTTAACTCCCATCGAGGGTTCGAATCCCTCCCTCTCCGCCATTTCTTAAAATAGTAAACGATGCGGATGTAGCTCAGCTGGATAGAGTACCTGGCTACGAACCAGGCGGTCGGAGGTTCGAATCCTCCCATCCGCACCATTTTCTATTGTTGTGTTTAAATTTTTTAATGAGCGGATGTAGCTCAGCTGGATAGAGTACCTGGCTACGAACCAGGCGGTCGGAGGTTCGAATCCTCCCATCCGCACCATTAAATAATTTAAAAGCTGTAAATTTTATATATGCGGATGTAGCTCAGCTGGATAGAGTACCTGGCTACGAACCAGGCGGTCGGAGGTTCGAATCCTCCCATCCGCACCATATAAAATAGTACCTAATTATGCGGATGTAGCTCAGCTGGATAGAGTACCTGGCTACGAACCAGGCGGTCGGAGGTTCGAATCCTCCCATCCGCACCATAATTCGGAGAGGTGGCCGAGTGGCCGAAGGCGCTCCCCTGCTAAGGGAGTATGGGCTTTAACTCCCATCGAGGGTTCGAATCCCTCCCTCTCCGCCATTATTTGCATATTTTAAATATGCAACTAAGCTCAATTAGCACTGAGTAAAGATTGGCAGTAAAAATTTTGCGGATGTAGCTCAGCTGGATAGAGTACCTGGCTACGAACCAGGCGGTCGGAGGTTCGAATCCTCCCATCCGCACCAGTATTAGAAAAAGCCCTGTAGTTATCTACAGGGCTTTTTTTATGCCTAAAATCCAGTCAGTCATATAAAGTGACTTTAAGTTTTCCTGCCAATATACCTACTTCACACTCACTCAAATGTCGCTAACCTGCTTTAGATCTTAAGTCAAAATGAACCACATCAAAATTTGGATAAATCCTTCAGTCATGCTGGTTAGTACGTTCACTCTAGTTGATTAATTGTACTTAGCTTGGTTAATTAGTTTTGTATGCTTTTATTTTAACTACAACTTGATGATGAGCCATAAATTACAAAAACCACTACATATTTATGCTAAATAGAGCATCTGCACAATTTTGGTGAATATAGCTGTTCTTATTTCTGATATCTCTTTTTATATAGATCTTGTCATGACCTTATCATTTTCCTGATAAAGTAATCAAAAATGAAGATTCTTCATTATATGTGAACTATTTTTATCGAATTATCACCAAGGTGGGCTTAATCTTATTAATTTTGGTCTGACCAATTTACAAGGTGTTGGATTAATTGTTATAGATTGGTTATATTTTTCGTCGGTAAAAAATCACAGGGTAGTTTAATCGCTGAACTGGTGGATTTTAATGGAATAAAAACAGCTTATGCTGAATGAATAATTATTCCTTTTGTTGATGCCGCATCGTTTTGGTGCAATTTATTCAGCAGACGTTATTGACGTGTAAACATTGGAACTGATCCTGTGGGCAATTTTTAATTGCACATAATGACAAGAGAGGGTTTATGACATCATCAATATCCGAGCAATTATTGGATGCCTTGGGCATGATGATAATGGGGATGAGCTTAGTTTTTATATTTTTAAGCATATTAATTATCGGCATTAATCTTGTAGCTAGATTATGTCAGTCAGACATTCAGCCTGTTGTTGCTAATGCGCCTACACCTGTACCCGCAGCTGCGACATCAATTGATCCTAAGTTAATAGCAGCTATCACTTCTGCTATTCACCAGTATCGTGCCAAAGATTAAATCGTTTAGGAGTTATCATGAGCAAGCCTTTAGCGTTAACAGATGTAGTATTACGAGACGCCCATCAATCTATTTTAGCCACGCGGTTACGTTTAGACGATATGTTACCTATTGCACCTTTACTGGATAAAATTGGTTTTTGGTCTTTAGAGTCTTGGGGCGGTGCTACGTTTGATTCTTGTATTCGTTATTTAGGCGAAGACCCTTGGGATCGTATCAGAGAGCTGAAAAAGGCGATGCCAAATACACCACAGCAAATGCTATTGCGTGGTCAGAATTTATTAGGCTATCGTCATTACGCCGATGATGTGGTGACCCGCTTTGTTGAGCGTGCCCATACCAATGGTGTTGATGTTTTCAGAATTTTCGATGCCATGAATGATGTGCGTAACTTAGAAACTGCGGTTAAAGCAGTTAAGCAAGTCGGCGGTCATGCACAAGGTACGATTTCATTTACTAGTAGCCCAGTTCATAACGTGGATACTTGGGTTGATATGGCTAAAAACCTAGAAGACATGGGCTGTGACTCACTGTGCATCAAGGATATGGCAGGCTTACTTAAGCCAATGCAAGCTTATGACCTTATCAGCCGTTTAAAATCTCAAACTGACTTAACCGTTTCTATGCATTGTCATGCTACAACGGGTTTAAGTACTGCAACCTATCAAAAAGCCATTGAGGCTGGTGTTGATATTCTTGATACCGCGATTTCAACCATGAGCCAAACCTATGGCCATTCAGCTACTGAAACATTAGTTGCTATGGCAGAAGACTCGGGCCGCGCCACGGGTTACGACATGGCAGCATTAGAAGAAATTGCCGCTTACTTTAGAGAAGTACGTAAGAAATATGCCCGTTTTGAAGGGGCGCTTAAAGGCATTGATTCACGTATTCTTCGTGCACAAGTGCCAGGTGGCATGTTAACTAACATGGAAAACCAGCTCAAAGAGCAGGGCGCTGCAGATAAAATGGATGAGGTGTTAGAAGAGATCCCTCGTGTGCGTGAAGATCTTGGCTTTTTGCCATTGGTTACACCAACCTCGCAAATTGTCGGCACCCAGTCAGTGATTAATGTCTTAATGGGCGAGCGTTATAAAACCTTAGCTAAAGAAACCGAAGGTGTACTGAAAGGCGAATACGGTGCAACGCCGGCTCCGGTTAATGCCGAGCTGCAAGCACGGGTATTAAATGGCGCAGAGGCTATTACTTGTCGCCCTGCAGATTTAATTGAACCTGAATTAGATAAGCTTCGCAGCGAGCTTGCTGACATCGCTAAGAAAGACGGTATTACATTAGCCGCAGAAACTGATGATGATGTAATGACCTATGCCCTATTTAATCAAATTGGTCTTAAGTTCCTGACTAATCGCGGTAACCCAGATGCCTTTGAGCCAGTGCCAAGTGCTGATGATATGGCCGTGCCTGCGGCTAAAGCTGAAAAAGGCGCTGAAACCTACACTGTTAATGTGCAAGGACAAAGCTTTGTGGTTGAGGTAAGCGAAGGAGGCGATATCAGCCAGATCGTGCCGACATCAGCAGCACCTGCTGCCGTTGCTCCAACTGTTGCTGCTGCACCTGTGAGCGATGAAGTGAAAGCCACCATGAATGCACCGCTGTCGGGTAATATTTTTAAAGTATTGGTAAACGATGGCGATCACGTCAATGAAGGTGATGTGGTGTTAATCCTTGAAGCAATGAAAATGGAAACTGAAGTGCGCGCAGCAATAACAGGTTTCATCAAAAATATTTCAGTTAAGCAAGGTGATGCCGTTTCGGTTGGTTCACCATTGTTAGCATTAGCGTAGGAGATAGCATGGAAGGATTACTGGCCTTTTGGTCTGAGACAGGCATTGCTAACTTCGCTCTTGATCAATTATTTATGATGGCAATAGGCGGTTTATTACTGTATCTCGCAATAGCAAAAGGCTTCGAGCCATTACTATTATTGCCTATTGGGTTTGGTGCCATACTGGCGAATATTCCAAATGCGGGTTTCACTGAAGAAGGCGGCTTACTTTGGTACGCCTACCATGTGGGCATTGAGACCGGCATATTTCCATTACTGATTTTCATGGGCGTGGGGGCATTAACCGATTTTGGTGCATTAATCGCTAACCCAAAAACCTTATTGTTGGGCGCTGCAGCCCAATTCGGGATATTTGCGACTTTATTAGGTGCAATTGCTCTTAATGTGGTGCCGGGTTTTGAGTTCAGCATGACTGACGCCGCAGCCATTGCGATTATTGGTGGTGCAGATGGTCCAACTGCGATTTTCTTAGCCTCAAAACTAGCCCCTGATTTATTAGGTGCGATTGCTGTTGCAGCTTATTCATACATGGCATTAGTGCCGTTAATTCAGCCGCCAATTATGCGTCTATTAACCAATGAGTCAGAGCGTAGCATCAAAATGGAGCAGCTACGTGAAGTCAGTAAGAAAGAGAAAATTATCTTTCCCTTGATGGTTGTCGGTCTAACGATTTTGTTCCTACCAGCGGCGTCGCCTTTAGTGGGCATGTTCTGTTTAGGTAACTTAATGCGTGAGTCTGGCGTGGTTGATAGACTATCTTCTACCGCGCAAAACGAGCTTATCAATATTGTGACTATCTTTTTAGGTTTAGCTGTAGGCTCTAAATTACAGGCAGAACAGTTCTTACGCATTGAAACCTTGGGTATTCTTATTTTAGGTGCCGTGGCATTTAGTATTGGTACTGCTTCAGGGGTATTAATGGCGAAGTTCATGTCTAAGCTATCTGGTGGCAAAGTTAACCCATTGATTGGCGCAGCAGGAGTTTCTGCAGTGCCGATGGCGGCGCGCGTTGTTAACAAGGTAGGTCTTGAAGCTAATAACCAAAACTTCTTGCTGATGCATGCTATGGGGCCAAACGTGGCTGGTGTATTAGGTAGTGCTGTTGCTGCAGGTGTACTACTTGCGGTATTAGGCTAACCAGAGTTGTTTCAACAAGAGTAACCATCAGCTAATGCGTCTCAATTAGCTTAAGTTAGTGATTCAGATTAGTTACTCGCATTAGTTGCTAAATAAAAGCCACTTAATCACCAGATTAAGTGGCTTTTTTATATCGGTAGCTCAATTTCATTTGCTTATCTATCGGTTTAGTTATCGACACAGCCATGACTTAATCATTTACTCTGCGACTAACACAATCACAATCACAATCACAATCACAATCACATACGCAATCACCTACACAGTCAGCAACTAAACCCCAAGTTCCGGTGCTAGTCTAAAGTTAAATGCTGCCCAAAAAAGTGCAACAGTATTTTATCTTGCACCGTTATGGACGCTTAGGGGCAATAGGTTTTTCAGTTGCAAACACATTTAATCATTTATAACAGAGGTTTACATTTATGGCATGGTTACTGAATGGACTATGACAACAATACTCGTCATTGAGACTATTTATTGGTTTAATCTGCAGTTTGTTGAATATTTATGCAGAGCGACAAGATGGAACACATTAACGATAAAGCAAAGGCGCTTTAATTATTCCTTAGGGATAATTAAAGCGCCTTTTTTGTTTTAAGTCATTTTAAACTTAAAAGGGATAAACGATGAACTGGAAAACGTCTTTTAAACAGCTTGCGGTCGCGCTAAGTATTGGTGCAGCGATGCAAGTTAATGTTGCCACTGCAGAAGTAGGCTTTCCTGAAAAAGAAGAGCTGACATTTGGTTTTATTAAACTGACCGATATGGCGCCTATCGCTATCGCTTATGAAAATGGTTATTTCGAAGAAGAAGGCTTATACGTCACCATCGAAGCTCAAGCTAACTGGAAAGTGTTACTGGACGGCGTGATTGATGGCCGCTTAGATGGGGCGCATATGCTAGCAGGTCAGCCTATTGCAGCCACGATTGGTTATGGTACCAAAGCCCATATCATTACGCCTTTTTCAATGGATTTAAATGGTAATGCTATTACTGTATCCAATGATATTTGGGCGCAAATGAAGCCTAACATCGCTAAAAATGCTGATGGTAAACCGGTTCATCCCATTAAAGCAGACTCGCTCAAACCTGTGGTAGATAAATATAACGAGCAAGGTAAGCCCTTTAAAATGGGCATGGTATTTCCAGTCTCTACCCACAACTATGAACTACGTTATTGGTTAGCCGCTGGTGGTATTCACCCCGGTTTTTATGCGCCTCACAAAGGTGATACTTCAGGGCAACTTGACGCTGAAGCTTACTTATCTGTTACGCCGCCACCACAAATGCCATCAACCCTTGAAGCTGGCACTATCTATGGCTACTGCGTTGGTGAGCCTTGGAACCAACAAGCGGTATTTAAAGGCATCGGGGTGCCAGTGGTTACCGATTATGAAATTTGGAAAGATAACCCTGAAAAAGTATTTGGTATTACTGCAGAATTTGCTGAAAAGTATCCAAACACCACTATTCGCTTAACTAGAGCATTAATTAAAGCGGCTAAATGGTTAGACGAAAACAACAATGCTAACCGCCCAGCAGCTGTGAAAATCTTATCTCAATCTAACTATGTTGGCGCTGATTACGATGTGATTGCCAATAGCATGACGGGCACCTTTGAATATGAGAAAGGTGATAAGCGCGCGGTGCCTGATTTCAACGTGTTCTTTCGTTATAACGCAACCTACCCATATTACTCAGATGCGATTTGGTACTTAACCCAAATGCGTCGTTGGGGACAGATTTCAGATGATAAGCCTGATACTTGGTACAAAGAGATAGCTGCCAAGGTTTACCGTCCAGATATCTATGCCAAAGCGGCGCAATCGTTAATTGATGATAAAAGTATTGATGCCAAACACTTCCCTGACTTTGCTACTGAAACGGGCTTTAAAAAGCCGCAGCAACATTTTATTGATGACATTGTGTATGACGGTAGTGCACCGAATGCCTATATCAACAAGTTCAGTATCGGATTAAAACAAGGCGACAAACTGTAAGCCTGAGCTTAAGTACTTTATCTCGAGTTTTATGTCGAGTTTGATTCAGATTTTATGCAAGTAAGAGCTATCGAAGTGAGGATAGACCTATGACAACCATTGCAAGATTAGCGCAGAGACTCCCTATGGATAAGTCGGCTGTAACTTCGTTGTTAGCCAAATCAGCGGCAATGAGCAAAGCATTATTATTACCGCTCATCGGTATTACCGTGTTTTTGGTTATTTGGTCAATTACAGCCAATAATATTAATACATCCCTAGGTAAGTTTCCTGGTCCTGTGGCTGTTATAGGTCAGTTCGATGGGCTTTACCAAGAGCATAATGCCGAGCGAGAAAAGGCGGTGGCTTTTTATGAGCGCCAACAAGTTCGCAATAATGCAAGGCTGGCTGCCGATCCCAGTTATCAAGCGAAAACCAGAACGTATACCGGTAAGGAAACCTTCTTCGATCAGATAGTGACCTCACTTATCACGGTTATGTCTGGGTTTATACTAGCCGCCATTATTGCTATCCCCATGGGGATCTGGATGGGGTTAAGTAAAACCGTTAATGCAGCGGTTAATCCGATAGTGCAAATATTCAAACCTGTGTCACCACTGGCATGGTTGCCGTTGGTGACCATGGTGGTGAGCGCGTTATATGTGTCACCAGATCCTATGTTCTCTAAATCATTTATCAACTCCATGTTAACCGTCACCCTCTGTAGTCTGTGGCCGATGGTCATCAATACCTCAATAGGGGTGGCATCCATTGATTCTGACTTACTCAATGTCAGCCGGGTGCTGCGCTTATCACCGTTAACCCACGTACAAAAAATCGTGCTACCAGCATCAATACCACTGATTTTTACTGGCATGCGTTTATCCCTAGGAGTGGCATGGATGGTGTTAATTGCCGCAGAAATGTTGGCGCAAAACCCTGGGCTTGGAAAGTTTGTTTGGGATGAGTTCCAAAACGGCAGTTCAGAATCTCTGTCACGAATAATGGCGGCAGTGATTGTGATTGGCTTTATTGGCTTTTTGTTAGACCGTGGCGTACTGGCACTACAGCGTTGGTTCTCTTGGGATAAAAGTCACTAACTGGTTGAAGAGTTCGTTGAGGAATAAGGATAAATCTTATGAGTGTATTTTTAGATATTAGTAATATCGACATGGACTTCCCAACCCCAAATGGGCCGTTTAAGGCGCTAAAGGAAGTCAATTTAAAAATTAATAAAGGCGAGTTTGTCTCGCTTATTGGTCACTCGGGGTGTGGTAAATCAACCGTACTCAATATTGTGGCGGGGCTATATCAAGCCACTAAAGGTGGGGTGATTTTAAATAGTACTGAAGTCTCAGAGCCCGGCCCTGAGCGAGCTGTGGTGTTTCAAAACCACTCTTTATTGCCTTGGTTAACCTCATATCAAAATGTGGAATTAGCAGTAAAGCAGGTGTTTAAAGGCACTAAGTCAAAAGCTGAAATGAAGCAATGGATTGAATACAACCTGAGCCTAGTGCATATGGATCATGCGATGCACAAACTGCCCAGTGAAATATCAGGCGGCATGAAACAACGAGTGGGCATCGCCAGAGCCTTGGCAATGGAACCTGAAGTGCTATTGATGGATGAGCCTTTTGGGGCGCTCGATGCTTTGACCCGAGCCCATATGCAAGACTCGCTGATGGAAATTCAACTGGAGCTTAATAATACCGTCATCATGATCACCCATGACGTGGATGAAGCGGTATTGCTGTCAGACAACATTGTGATGATGACCAATGGCCCAGAAGCAACCGTGGGTGAAATTCTTGCAGTTGATTTACCCCGCCCAAGAGATCGTCTGGCGCTAGCAGAAGATCCTGAATACAACCGTTTGCGGGCCGAAGTACTGAAGTTTCTTTATGAGAAACAGCGCAAAGTTGAGCCTATTAATATTAGTAAGTCATTAACTACATCAGATGAACAGGCTGAAGCGGTTTAACACTGATGCATGGAACAGTTTAGTTATAAATATAAAAGGAAAGATGATGAAACAGAAGCAACTCGCTGCACTGATTAATAGCAAATTAACCAAATCGATAGTAAGCCTTGCGGCGCCGCTATCATTAACCTTGTTGGCCATGGGCTCGGCTCATGCTGAAACGACCCAGTCCGTTGCTGATGCGGTCACCCAAGGCAGCGTTAAGGTCGACTTGAATTTGCGTTATGAAATGGTTGATCAAGATAATGCCTTAAAAGATGCTGATGGTTTAACCCTTCGCACTCGTCTGACTTATGCCACAGCTGATTACTATGGTTTTTCGTCCACCCTTGAGTTTGAAGATTCACGTGTGGTTGCCGGCGTTGATGATTACAACAATACCTTAGGTAAAAATCCGCAATATTCAGTGATTGCCGATCCAGAAACCACCGAGTTTGATCAATTCTTTTTAAAATATAACTATGAAGGCTTTACCGTTAAAGGTGGTCGCCAAGTCATTACCTTTGATAACCAACGCTTTGTGGGTCATGTGGGCTGGCGTCAAGATAGACAGACCTTCGATGGGGTGATGTTAGAGTACAAATTTAACGATGTATTTAAAATTGACTACGGCTATATCAGCCAGCGTAATCGTATCTTTGCACAGGAAAAAGATATCGATTCAAAAGATAACCTGATAAATGCTTCACTAAAAACCGATTTTGGTACCTTAAGTGGTTATGGGTATTTACTAGAAGAAGATAGCGCCATTGATAACGGCCTTGATACCTATGGTTTACGCTTTGCTGGTAATACCGATGTGGGTGATATCAAAGTATTGTATTCAGCAGAGTATGCCACCCAGGATTCTGATAACGCAGACTTGTCCTATTCAGCTGATTATATGAGCGTTGAGGCTGGAGTCGGTTTTTCGGCGATTACTATTAAAGTGGGTTATGAAGTATTGGGATCAGACGGCGGCGACTATGGTTTCCAAACACCTTTAGCGACCTTGCATGGCTTTAATGGTTGGTCAGATCAGTTTTTATCAACCCCTAAACAAGGCTTAGCCGATCTTTACGCCTCAATTGGCGGTAAGGTGATTGGCGGTAAATGGGCGCTGGTATATCACGATTTTGAGGCTGATGAATCATCGGCTTTAGTGGATGATTTAGGGTCTGAAATTAATGCAGTCTTCAGCGTGCCGGTGACAAAAAATTATACCTTAGGGGTTAAATACGCCGCGTATTCAAAAGGCGATACTGCTGCAGGTAAAGTCGATACTGATAAACTGTGGTTATGGGCTAATGCTAAGTTCTAGCCGTAGCTTTTAAGCAGTTGGTCTGAACAGTTAACGCTTAAATAAAAACGGCTAACTCAGTTTGAGTTAGCCGTTTTTTAATAAATTTTCGCTGCTGAGCGACTCGATTTAAGCCGCTTGATTTAGCGCTTTTTCATCTGAATAAAACTGTTGCTCATCGAATTGGCCTTCGCTTTTGCCAACAACCACAGCTGTCATCATGTCACCAGTGACATTGGTTGCGGTGCGGATCATATCAATAACGCGGTCAATGGCGGCGATAAAGGCAATGCCTTCAAGGGGTAAACCAACCACGCCCAAGGTCACTGTTAGCATCACCATCGCACTACCTGGAACACCTGCTGTACCTACTGACGCCACAGTTGCCGTTACCGCAATGAGCATGTAGTCGGTCATATCCAGTGGAATACCGTAAATTTGCGCAATAAATATCGCCGCAATAGCAGGGTAAATACCGCCACAGCCATCCATGTTCATGGTAGCGCCTAACGGCAATACAAAGGCGCTATAGCGCTTTGATACACCCATAGACTCAGTACATTTACTACTTGCTGGTAAGGTGCCAAAACTTGATGCGGTGCTAAATGCCACTAGTTGAGCAGGCATTGCTTTACGGAAAAATTGTACAGGGCTTAGGCCGGCAGCAAACTTCACTAAACCACCATAAACAAAAATAATATGAATTAATGCAGCCACATAAATAGCCACAATAAACTTACCTAATGGCAGTAAAGTTGACAGGCCGTATTCACCAACAACCCATGCCATCAAGCCGAACACGCCGATAGGGGTAAGCTTTAATACCATACGGGTTAGTTCAAACATTACTTCTGAACCTGCTTCAATGGTGCGCTTAAGTGGCTCTGCCTTTTCACCAACGGCGTTAATTGCAATACCAACGAGCGCTGCAAACACAATAATTTGCAGGACTTTACCTTCAGCTAATGATGCAAAAGGGTTTACTGGGATCATATTAAGTAACACTTGGGCAAACCCTGGGATATCACGGTCGCGCACTTCTGAGGTCGCTAGTTCTAAACTGCCGCCCATATCAAATGAGCTACCAATGGCTAAACCAATAAACGATGCCATGGTGCCAGTAAACATGAACATGCCTAAGGTTTTAAAGCTTAAGCGCTTTAAATTAGCTTGTGAGCCTAATGAGGTAATACTGACAACGATGGCGCAAAAAACTAAAGGTGCAACCAACATTTTGATGGCGCTAATAAATAAATCACCTAAAGGTTTTAGTATTACTGCACTTTCGCCTAAAGCTACACCTGCAAGGATACCTAAGGCAAAGCCTGCGAGTACTTTTTGCCAAAAAGGAATGCGTTTCAAGGTTTGAAAAATCATCAAGGTTCCAACTATTTATTATGCTTGCCAGTCGTTACCAGCAAGAGGATTATTATTTCAATAACCTTATACAATCACACAAAAGGCCATTGAATAGTCATTGTAGCTATGTATTACGTTAGCGGTATAAACTGAGTTTAGCCATTGACTTCAGGCTATTTTAAGCCAGCCTAATTAGAGTCTTTTAGGTAATATTTTTCGAATTGTATTCAGCGAATATCGTCGGGACAAACCGTTTTTAATATAACTTATATCATTTTTTCAATTTGTTAATTACATATTGAAATTCAACAGCTTGTTAACTCGTTTTTATATTACGAGTTTAACTGCTAAAACACTATAGATATCATTAGGTAAAGTAAATGACTGCATTGTGGTTAATGTTCAGCGGGGCTTTTTTAGCGGCAACTTTGTTACCAGGAGGTTCAGAAGTTTTACTTGTAGCCTTACTTACGGATCAACCAGAAACCTGGCTTGCGCTGCTGGTGGCTGCCAGTGTTGGTAACACCTTAGGAGCAATAAGCAGTTACTATTTAGGCTATTTAGGTCGCTTTGCTAAGACGCCAGAGGATCTAGCGAGTAAGAAATACCAACATGGATTAAAATTAATTGAAAAATATGGCTATTGGGCGTTGCTGCTTTCTTGGTTGCCATTAATTGGCGATATTCTATGTTTACTCGCTGGCTGGTTAAAGCTACCTATTATCCCGTCTACTGTCATGATGTTAATCGGTAAAACGATTCGTTACTCATTAATAGTGGCTGCCTTTATGTTGGCATGGTAAAACAACTGTTATTGGTTTTTTTTATAAAACCCTATCGTGATCACTGTTGTTAGCTATCTGATTGGAGAGGATATTTTTATATGCGATTGAACCAACAAGGTATAAAACGACTCATAGCATCACATTGACTGATTTCATTGGCTAGATTTCAAGGAGTATATAAGTGAAGAAATGGATCTTGGCAGCAGCGATCTCTATCGCCATTAGTGGCTGCGCACATGAAGCAACAATTTCCCCTGCGTTACCTCAAGGGGTCACATTAGTTGAAACCGTCGCTCAAAGTGACTCTGTGGGTATTCCTTATAAGAAATATCAGCTAGAAAATGGTCTTACGGTGATTTTACATCAAGATACCTCAGACCCTCTCGTTCATGTTGACGTCACTTATCATGTGGGCTCAGCTCGTGAAGTGGCGGGGCGCAGTGGCTTTGCCCATTTATTTGAGCACATGATGTTTCAGGGCTCGCAAAATGTCGGCGATGAGCAGCATTTCAAAGTCGTTACTGAGGCTGGTGGCACCTTAAATGGCACCACCAATACCGATAGAACCAATTATTTTGAGACTGTACCCAGCAACCAGCTGGAAAAAATGCTCTGGCTTGAATCTGATCGTATGGGCTTTTTATTGCCAGCATTGACCAGTGAAAAATTTGAAGTCCAGCGTGAGACAGTTAAAAATGAACGCGCTCAGCGAATTGATAATCAACCTTATGGCCGTTTGAATGAGCGCTTTAACCAAGCAATGTATCCTGCTGGGCATCCGTATTCGTGGCCAGTGATAGGTTGGCCAGAAGATTTAGAACGTGCCAGTGTTGATGATGTGCGTAATTTCTTTAAGCGCTGGTATGGCCCTAATAACGCTACCTTAACCATTGGTGGTGATTTCGATGAAATGCAAACACTAGCCATGGTGAATAAGTATTTTGGTGAGCTAAAACGTGGTCCAGAGGTGTCAGCAGATCCTAAAACCCCAGTAGTCTTAGATAAAACCCGTTATATTTCAATGGAAGATAAAGTTCATTTGCCGCTGATTTATATGGGTTTCCCCACAGTATACGCTCGACATAAAGATGAGGCCGCGCTGGATTTATTAGCCAATATTCTCGGTGGCGGTAAAACCTCACTGCTATACAAAAACTTAGTCAAAGATGGTTATGCAGTACAAGCCTCGGTAGGTCATCCATGCCAAGAGTTAGCTTGTAGCTTAACCTTGTATGCACTGGCTAATCCCGCTTCGGGGGCAACGCTTGCGACGCTTGAGCAGAAAATTAATGACTCTATTAAGGAGTTTGAGCAGCGTGGCGTGACAGATGATGACTTACAAAAGGTTAAAGTACAGTTTGAAGCCGATACTATTTTTGGCATGCAAAGTGTAAAAGGTAAGGTATCAACTCTGGCCTACAATCAAACCTTTTTTGACAACCCTGACATGGTAGCCAGTGACTTGGCCCGTTATGCCAGTGTCACCAAAGATGATGTAATGCGGGTGTTTAATACGTATATCAAAGACAAACCTATGGTGGTCATGAGCGTTGTACCTGAAGGGGCAAAACAATTAATTGCCGCTGAAGATAACTTTACCCCAACCATGATGCCGGTAGCGCCAGAAGCCGTGAGCGGCGTCGATAACGTCAGACAAATTACCTCAAACTTTGATCGTACTATTATGCCAAAGGTGGGTGATGCGCCAGTACTAAAAGTGCCTGAGTTATGGAATGCTTCACTGACCAATGGTATTGAAGTCATGGGTACTGAGAGCCATGAAACTCCAACCGTTGAATTACTGATTTATCTTGAAGGCGGCCACCGCGTTGCGCCCCAAGGTAAAGCGGGCGTGGCGTCATTAACGGCATCTATGCTCAATGAATCAAGCGCTAAACGTTCAACTGAAGAACTAGCTGGCGCATTAGAAATGCTTGGCAGTAGTGTGTCCTTTGGTGCATCGGGCTCACAAAGCTATATTCAGCTTTCAAGTTTGACTGAAAATCTCGCGCCGACTTTAGCGATATTACAAGAGAAGCTATTTACCCCAGGTTTTGTTGAGGCTGACTTTCAGCGCCTTAAACAGCAGCAATTACAAGGTTTACAGCATCAAGAGTCAGATCCTAACTTTTTAGCGCGCCAAGGCTTTTCATCGTTACTTTATGGTGAAAACAGCCCGTTAAGCGTCAATGCTTCTGGCACCTTAGAAAGTGTTGCCGGATTAACCCTTGAGGATGTTAAACAGTTTTATCAGCAGCAGTATCGAGCGGGTAATGCCAAAATGGTGCTGGTATCTGATTTAAGCAAGCAACAAGTGCTGCCGTTATTAAGCCCGTTTGCAGCTTGGCAAGGCAGTGCCAGCTCGCCATTTGTATTACCGCAATTACCAGAGCTTGCTGGTGGCACCATTTACATTATTGATAAACCAGATGCGGCGCAGTCGGTTATTAATATTGGTAAGCGGGCGTTAACCTATGATGCAACAGGCGACTACTTTAAGTCTTACTTAATGAATTACCCATTAGGTGGCGCATTTAACAGTCGGATAAACCTCAATTTGCGGGAAGACAAAGGTTATACCTATGGTGCTCGCAGTGGTTTTAATGGTGATAGCTTAGTGGGGCGATTTATGGCTTCAGCCAGTGTCCGCACTGATGTGACTGCAGAGTCACTTATTGAGTTTATTAACGAGATTAATCTATATCAGCAGCAAGGTATGAGCGAAGAGGAGTTAACTTTTTTACGTAGCTCAATTTCACAAGGTAAAGCATTAGACTACGAAACGCCTTATCAAAAAGCGGGCTTCATGCGGATGATTCAGCGTTACCAACTTGATGACAACTTTACTGAGCAGCAGGCAAATATTGTTCAACAAGTTTCGCGTGCTGAGCTAAATGAGTTAGCTGCCACGCAATTAGACTTATCACAGATGGTGATGCTGATTGTGGGCGATAAAGCTGCTATTCTGCCTAAGTTGCAAGCTTTGGACTATCCTATAGTTGAAATAAAATAAGCATCGCAGTTGTTTTTAGGATAAAAAACCTTATATAGATCAGATATAGGGTTTGATAGCCATTTAAAAATGCTAGAATTTAGTAATTAACGGTGACAGGTTAACTGTTACCGTTTTTTATTTGTAAAACATAGTGAGTGTAGAATGGCTGAAAATGCTTTTTACTGTGAGCTCATATGTGTTTAATAACATGCTTTTAATTGGTTTAAAGAAATGTTAGTGCTAAATATCAGGTCTAGCAGTTTGAATGTCGCATAAGCGAGTCACTACAAGAGAACAGCAAATTGAATTCATTCAATGAAACAGTCGATTATCTATCAAATGCCCAAGGGCGTGAATCTTTACTCGGCATGGTACGAGGCATTGAGCGCGAAGCGCTGCGCATCGAAAGCACTGGCCACCTCGCGATGGATAGCCATCCGCAAAAGCTCGGCTCAGCCTTAACGCATTCTCGTATTACCACTGATTATAGTGAGTCTTTACTTGAGTTCATTACCCCGGTGAATACTAATATTGACACCTTACTTGAAGGGTTAACTCAAACTCACGCCTACAGTGTTAAAAACATGAATGGCCAGACGCTATGGCCTGTGAGCATGCCGTGTTATGTCGGCGATGAAAAAGATATTCCTATTGCCCGTTATGGCAGTTCTAATAACGGTCAAATGAAAACCTTATACCGTAAAGGCTTAACCCATAGATACGGCGCACTCATGCAAATTATTGCAGGGGTGCATTTCAATTTTTCAGTCTCTGAACAATTGTGGGATAGCTTATATGAACGCACTGATAAGTCAGTGTCGCGCTGTGAGTTCATCTCAGAGTCTTACTTTGGCATGATCCGTAATTATCGCCGTTTAGTTTGGGTATTACCGTATTTCTTTGGTTCATCTCCTGCGCTGTGTGGCTCGTTCATTAAAGATAAAAACGTCGGATTTGATTTTAAGAAAACCGGTAAGGGCACCTTATACCTGCCATATGCGACTTCACTTCGTATGAGCGATTTAGGTTACACCAATAAAGAGCAAGAACGCTTAAACATCAGTTACAACTCACTGCCTGAATATTTACAAGGGGTGGGCGAAGCCATTCGCATGCCTTCTGCCAGTTTTGAGAAAATCGGCGTTAAAGTCGATGGTGAATATCGTCAGCTCAATAGCAATGTGCTGCAAATTGAGAATGAGTTTTACTCGCCAATTCGTGCCAAGCGAGTCACCAAAGCAGGTGAGAAACCTTCAGAGGCATTGTCTCGCGCTGGAGTTGAATACATTGAAGTGCGTGCATTAGATGTAAACCCTTATAGCCCAATTGGTATTGATGCCAGTCAGGTAAGATTTTTAGACTTATTCTTGCTGTACTGCTTGCTGTCGTCATCAGAAAAAAGTGATTGCGCTGCAGAGCAGGAAATCGCCGCTAACTTGCAAGCTGTGGTAGTTGAAGGTCGAAAGCCTGGGCTTGAGCTAATTAAAAATGGTCAGTCAATTAGCCGCACTCAATGGCTGAATGACATATTTGAACCTCTGTCTCGCCTCGCTAAGTTGTTAGATGGTGATTCTGGTAATGCATACCAACAGGCATTATCGCAATGGCAAGCCGCTATCGACGATCCAAGTTTAACCCTATCGGGTCGCGTGCTGGACGATGTGGTTAATCAAGGTCAAGATCATAGCAGTTGGGTGAAAAAACTGGCGCTAGATTATCAGCAATATTTATCTGACTACCCATTATCCGCTGAGGTGGAAGCTGGCTATGTTGAAGAGGCGGCACTATCACTTGCTCAACAGCATATGGCGGAAGCGTTACCGAGTGTCGGCTTTGATGAGTTTTTAGCTGATTATTTTGCTGACTTATCCAAACCTGCCGCAGCGTGTCGTTAATGAAAAGGCTAGCTTTATCTGTGGTGGTGCTGGGTCTATTACAAGGCTGTGCATCATCAGTGGATGAGCAAGCTATCTGTGGCTCGGTGGCGAGTTATATAACCCCACCGACCTCGCAGAGTCTTTATCGCGTGGTGGTGACTCATCTTGATGGTAAGCCTGTTATCTCAAGGCCTTATTATAAATTAACCGCTGGAAAACATGAGTTTACCGTGGCAGAGCTCATTGAGTCGCCTGAGTTAAAAGTTAAGCTTGCTGCCCGTAAGCCTAAAAATATTGATGTTGATGTGAAAGCGCACCTGCAGCTTCATTTAGCGGCTGAATTTAATCAAGATAGAATTTATACTGGCGAGAATACCGATTACTGGCAACCCGTCATATGGCAGCAAGAGCCCCATGAATGTGAGTTTGCCAACCCCGATAATTAATGTGCCGCTTAGGCGCGATAAGTGTCCCCAATTAGGCAATAATTTAATGGTTTAGTTACTCATTTATTCCGATATTAAATGTTACCTTGATAGTCTTTTTAGAAAACCTTAGCCGCTGAACCTCCCTCTAGCCCAGCTTTATTGTCAGACTTGAGTTCAAGTATTTTTTGACTAATACCAATGGTCGCATTCTAGCGACAGATTAAGTTCTATTTTTTAACGCCGTGGTTTGCATCTAGTTTATTTTGATGTGAAAATCGAATCGCTTTAGTTAACTCCTGATATTGATTACTTTAAGGGCATTTATGACGTGGTTTTTTCGTGCTTTGGGCGCAATGTTTCTTTTACAGCTTACGGGCTGTGCAACTCCGCCACCTAAAGAGCCTGATAATTTATGCTCAATATTTCAAGAAAATCGCTCTTGGTATAAATCGGCGGTAAAAACGCGCGAAAAGTGGGGCGTACCAGTACATGTGCCTTTAGCTATGATGTTCCAAGAAAGCTCGTTTAAACATAATGCCGCGCCACCAATGGAATACTTTTGGGGCTTTATTCCTATTGGCCGCGCCAGTGATGCCTATGGCTATGCTCAAGCAAAAACCATGACATGGGATGACTATGTACGTGAAACCGGTAATTCATGGTCAAGTCGCAGTAATTTTGATGATGCGATGGATTTTATGGGCTGGTTTATCTATAAAACCCATGCCATTAATGGGGTGTCAAAATGGGATGCGAAAAATCAGTATTTGAATTATCACGAAGGTTGGGGCGGCTATAAACGTGGCAGCTATAAAGCTAAAGCATGGCTTGGACCTGTTGCTAATCGTGTTGATGCTCGCGCCAGAAATTACGCTGCTCAGTATCATACCTGTAAAGAAGATCTCGACTCTTCCTGGTTATGGCGGTTATTTTTCGGTTAATACGCATTAGTTATTGTCATTCTCATCAGCCTCGCATTCGCGGGGCTTTTACTTTCTCTTGGTTAGATCAGTTTTTATACTTAACCTTGTTCATAAATATTTAACAATTAACGCTAAACTTTTTGCAGCTTATTCCGATAGTAATAAAACCGCTTGTGACAATTTGTAACCCTTGAGGCTATATGGCTTTTTGGGGGGAGCAATGTTAAGCACCGCTAGCGCTAAAAGCTCATGACGAGTTGCTAGAAAAATATAATCACTACTTTCGGAACTGTATATGCAATCTCACAATAATAATAAATTACAGGCAACACTGCTTTATCCGTTAATCTCGTTGGTGCTGGTGGCATTGGTCATCATTGCATTTTTACCTTCTCAAATTGATAAAACCACGCTGTTACTCATTGTCGCGCTATTAGGTGCGGCGCAAACGATAGTAGGTCTGTATTTATTTAAGCAGTTTTTACACACACGCTTGAGTCAACTGGCTGAGTATCTAAGTTTAGTTATTAGTACGAAAGCCGCCCCTAAAAAGCCGCTAATCGATAGTGGTAATGATTTACTGGCGAAAATTACCAACGACCTTAGTGGTTTTATTGAAGAACTGAAATTGGTTTTAGATGACATTAAGCAAGATGCCAATAATTTTCACCATGGCTCGCAGGAGTTGGCGCAGCAAATGAATTCGGCTGAATCATCCGTTGCCAAAAGCACTGCTGAAACCGAGCTTATTTCAAGCTCATTAGCAGACATAGTGAAAACGGCAGATGAGTTATCAATCAATGCCGACGAATTTAAATCAACCTCTACGGAAGTGAAGCAATTACTTGAGCTCGGTAATAATGATGCGTTAAGTAATCAAACTGCCATGACCACCTTTGCCAATGGCATTGAAAGTTTGGTATCTGATTTAGATTTATTAAACAGCGACAGCCAGAAAATTGGTAATGTTTTAGAAGTGATTAAAAGTATTGCCGAGCAAACCAACCTATTGGCGCTAAACGCTGCCATTGAGGCCGCTAGAGCCGGTGAGCAAGGCCGCGGTTTTGCGGTTGTGGCTGATGAGGTTCGCGCATTAGCTCATCGCACTCAGGAGTCGACGGTAGAAATTCAAACTATTGTTTTAGAGCTGCAAGCCAAAGCGGGTAATGCTGTTAATGCTATTAGCGACAGTCAAAGAGTGACTAATGAAAGCGTGCAACAATGCCTGCGGGTCACCCAAGCATTTACTGATATTGGCGGCGCATTTGAGCAACTTGATAGTGTTGCCAGTAATATGACCTACAGCATTCAAGGGCAGCAATCTTCCACTAACAGTATCAGTAGTCGAGCGCTGGAAATTACCCGTTTGAGTCATGAAGTGCAGCAGAGCTTAAAAGCGATTTCAGACCGCGCTTATAGGCAACAAACCAGCTCTGAGCATCTTGAGAAAGTACTCACTCGAGTGTGTATTTAAACCCTAGCTAAATCATTACTTGCAAATCAATAGTCCATAAAAAAGGAGCCTTAGCTCCTTTTTTATGGGTTACGATTAAGTGCCATTGATCTTAATCAGCGCTAAATTCATCTAAAACCCAGGCTAATGGCGCTTGATACAGCTGCGGCATCCATTGTTGTAGCTGACCAATACTGTCGGTTAGCATCGCGCTATTATGAACCGATAAGTTTAAGTGACCCACTTTACGACCGACGCGAACTTCTTTGTTGTACCAGAATAACTCAGCGTTGGGTAAGCTTAACCAGCGGTCATCTTTATCAACACCAATTAAGTTCACCATCACACATTGATGATTCACTTGTGGGGTATGTAAAGGTAATCCGCACAAGGCACGCAGGTGCAATTCAAACTGATTGATATGACAACCTGATTGAGTCCAGTGACCAGAGTTATGAACCCGAGGGGCTAACTCATTAATCAGTAATTCATCACCAACCCGGAAACATTCCATCGCCATCACTCCAACATACTCAAGCTTATGCATAATTTTACTTAGCATGGCTTCAGCTTGGGCTTGTAAGTGGTTTAAGCGCGATAATGGCGCAATCGATGCCATTAAAATACCGTCTTGATGGAGATTTAACGCTAGCGGGTAAAATAAGCATTCGCCGGTTTGGGTTCGTACGCCCACTAATGACACTTCTTCATCAAAATTAATCGCTTGCTCAGCAATGGCTTCATTACGCCAATCAACAGGGATGGTGGTTGATTCAGCTTGTTTTAACCAGTGTTGACCTTTGCCGTCGTAGCCACCGGTGCGGCGCTTTAATAATACTCGCTCGCCATATTGCTGATGCAACTGCGCCGTTTGAGTATTATCGTCAACCAGCTCCCAAGGTGACGTTGGTACAGCTAACTCATCCAATAAGCTTTTTTGGGTAAAACGGTCTGCCAGCAGGCCAAAAACCGGGCCATTAATGAAATGCTTATGCTTGCTAAGTTGCAAGCTTAAGTTTGATTCAGGCCATTGCTCTCGTTCTGCGGTGATGACGTCAGTATCGTTAAGAGGTAAACGCTCATCTGATGGGGTCATAATATCAACCGGACGAACATTAATCGCTAAAGGCTGCCCAGCATGGGACAACATAGCGCCTAATTGACCATCACCTAAAACCCATACATTGTGCTGTGTAGCGTGGGTTTGATTTTTTTGCTCACCGTCCTGCTTAGCCATTAAGCTTCCCTCGGATCTGGATTTTCAAGGATTGAATTAGTTTGCTCTTCACGAAAAGCATCCAAACGCGCTGCAAGTTCACTGTCTTCAACCGCAAGAATTTGGCTAGCAAGTAAGCCGGCATTAAACGCCCCAGCAGTACCAATAGCAAGGGTACCAACTGCAATACCTTTAGGCATTTGTACGATAGACAGTAAGCTGTCCATGCCTGATAACGCTTTGCTTTGCACAGGCACACCCAGCACTGGAAGGCGGGTTTTTGAGGCAATCATACCGGGTAAATGTGCTGCACCACCGGCGCCGCCGATAATGACTTTAAAGCCTTTACCAGCAGCAGTGCTAGCAAAGTCCATGAGTTTGTCAGGAGTACGATGCGCTGAGACAACTTCAACGTGATATGGCACCTGCAGCTTATCCATAATTTCTGCGGCGGCTTCCATGGTCGGCCAATCACTCTTAGATCCCATAACTACGGCAACAAGGGCTTGCATGATAACTCCTTAACACACTTATTATATTAGAATAATTTTACTTATACCTGCATAGGGTACAGGCATTATAGGCTGCATTTTTGCGCCTATAAAAAAGGGGCTAGATAATATCATGTTGGCTCACATTTCGCTGCATTTCAGTGTTTTTTGGGGCTGAAACTCAGTTTGTGATTACGAATGCTTATACTGGCTTTTGGTAAACATCGAACAGCAATCGTGTACTGCAAGTTTTGGGTTATTGATAAGGTAAAAATTAACCCGTTAACGTTACGCATAATTAATGTGCTTTTTGGTTTATGGTATTGATTTATATTGTTTTGTTTTGGAGGTGATTAAATGTGAAAGATAAATAACCCTTTTTTAATCTGAGCACGTTAATAATAGTATTGTGGTTATTACGGAGTCATAGATGAGTAAATGTACAATTTATCAGGCGTGCAAACTAAGCCTATTGCTGCTTGTAAGCGTTAATGGGGTTGCTGAAACTCTAACATTACAGCCAAACTACGTGGCTGATCAGCAGGCTGTTGTGAGTCATGGCGGCAACATGGTTAGTGGTGAAACGCCATTATCCCTGCTGACATTTAATACGGATAGCAGCGGCTGTATCAGCGACTATAACAGGCTAAAGCACTTACTAAGCCAGCAAATCTGGCCTGAAAAAAATACCATCCAAAGCCAGAATTTACTCAACGCATTTCAATATGACTTTAGTCAATATCAGCCATTATCTGAAAACTATCAGATACATACTGAACTGGCGCCATCGCCTTATAATAATGACACCTTGCTGCTGTTGATTAATATCAAACAGAGTGACAAGGCCACAGAGCCTGCAAAGCAAGGCTTAGCTTATTTACAAGCCAAGTTAAGCTTCAATCCAAGGTTGATTACGGAATACCGACTAATTGGTTTTGAGCGAAATTTTGGCAACCCCGTTAATAAACAAATGTCCAAAGGCCATGCTCGATTGGAGGCTCAATCAAGTGGCCAATATAGTGCCTTGTATGAGTTGCGCATCGATGATTCAGCTGCTTATAAATCACCAGCCCATAAACCAAGTGCTCAGCAGCGCTTTAGTGCCGATAACCTCGCCACATTGTCATTGCATGACATGCGTATAACAAGCCAACAAGCTTTGCTTGGCCAGTTTGATATTGACATTACTCAACAAAACAAATTCTTTCAACAAGCCAGTGATGAGTTTCGTTTTGCTGCAGCGGTGGCGGGTTTAGGGCAATTAATTAATCAAAGTAATTATGTTCATCGTTTTGATTACCCTGAGTTAATCAATATCGCCCTTGATGCTAAAGGAGCTGATAGCCAAGGTGAGCGCAGCGAGTTTATTGCCCTTGTTAAGCAGGCGATGCTAGTTTCTGTTACAAACAATGTCGGGATAAAAAAGCCCCATCAACGACAAGCTTATCCGATGCCGCAGCCTATTTATGATACTCCGCCAAAGCAGGGCAGCATTATTGGCAAGGCTATTTTTAACTAGCCTATTATTAACTCGGCTATTATTAACGAGCTCATTGTCGACAGGAGTATTAATGATAAGGTGCTGTGAATAATATCGCTCAATTGCAGAGTATTAATAGACAATCGCATTTACGCTGGGCAAACTGTTTAAAGTGATTAAAAACAGTCTATAAACCAAGGTTGCCGGCGGTGAAGGATAAAATAACTGCATTATCAGATGAGCAATTAATGTTGAATTATCAGCAAGGGGACTCGCTTGCTTTTGAGCAGCTGTATAGCAAACATAAAGGGCCTTTGTATCGCTATTTTGTGCGCCAAATCAACGATAAGCAATTAGCAGAAGATCTATACCAAGACACGTGGGGCAAGGTGATAAAAGCCGCCAGCAGTTATCAAGTCACAGCCAAGTTTACCACTTGGATTTATCGCATTGCCCATAACTTACTGATCGATCATGTGCGGGCGGTGAAACCACTCGATAAGCTTGCTGAAACCGCAGAAGAGGGCATGTATAGCTTTGATGCCAGCACACTGGATAGTTCTCATCGCAGTCGTCCTGATGAGCAACTGCTTGATAGCCAAAAAGAGCAATTATTAAAGACCTGTATTAGTAAATTGCCTCAATTACAACGAGAGGCTTTTTTGCTGAATATTGAATTGGGCTTAACAGCTACGGCAATCAGTGAGATTGCCGATGTAACCTTAGAGGCCACCAAAAGCCGCATTCGCTATGCCTATCAAAGTATTAAGCAATGTGTAGCGCTGAAATGGCAAGGGGCGGATCATGAGTGATTCTAAAGATAAAAGCTCAGTCAACGATAAGACTGATGAACAGTTTGTGGCTTTGCAGCAAGAAATTAAAACCCTGTATCAGCAGGATTTAGAAACGCCCCCCAAAACGATGGATAAGGCTATCTTAGCCCAAGCTAAATTGAGCGCCGCTCCTGTTGAGCAGGCAAGAGCATCTCAAGGTGATTCAGCAGCCACAAATGTCATGCAAGTGAGTTTTTGGCATAAGCATCGTTTAGGGCTGTCAACCGCGGCATCTGTAATGATCATTGCCAGCGTGATATTAGTTAATCCAAACTTTACCCAACATGCCAATATAGATGCGGGTGACAGTGTGCCAATGGCAACGAAAGCCACTGAAACGCCTATTTCAGCAACAGTAACGCCAACAACTATTTCAGCAACGCCAACGCCAATGACGGCAACGACAGTTGAGTCTGCCGCTGATGTGGTCCCAACTGTGACAACTAAAGTTATGCCTCAAACACAGTCTCAAGTTAAATTACCAACGCCAGCCCAAACTCGGTTAGCCGTTACGCCTAATTTAGCTGACGACATTAATGGTGCTAGCGCGACTAACGCAGCTAATGCGACTAACGCGACTAACGCTGCTAACGCGACTAACGCTGCTAAGGTAACTAAGGCAACTGACTCCATCAATGCAATCAAACATTTAGCCGAGCTGATAGATACTCATCAACTGGAACAAGCGCAGGCATATTCGAAGGTTATTGAGCAGCAATTTCCTGAGATTATTCAGGAAAAGCATCCTCAATATCAGCAATACCAACAATTAAAACTGCGCTTAAGGTCGCAACAATCGATTCAATAATGGCAGTCATAAACCAAGAGTAAAAATAGACTCTATTGTTGACAACATTTGTTGACGAGAGCAGTAGATTCGACTGATTAGTGATCCAACGAGGTAAAGATGCGTTTTGAGTTCATTCAAGCTTTAGAAAAAGATAAACCTTATCTGTTAGATTTACGTAAATTAACCATGGTTGAGCACTTAGAAAACTCAGGGCAATTTTTATCTGATGACGAGCATGAATTCAGGCTCAACGATGCGTATGGCTGTTCAAATTTAATTATTCATAATAGCGAATTAATCGGCACGTTAAAGTACCGAGAGTTTGAAGACCGCATTGAAATAATGCAGCTGCAAATACATCCTAACTTTCAAGGCAAAGGACTAGGTCGTCAGGTTGTAGAGCAAGTATTGACTGAGGCAAAGTTTAAGTTTGTAGAGCTAACAGTATTGAAAGACAACCCCGCTTTCAGGTTATATCAGCGTCTCGGGTTTTCTATTACGGGTCACGATCAGTACGAGTATTTTATGCGAACTAAGCACTATTAAACGTTTCAATCGGAAAACAGCGGCCAGTTTTCACTCCGTTCAACATTAGTTAAATCTGCTTAACAATAGAGCCAGCGATATTTTTCCGTTTACGCGGGCGTTGACGAGCAAGTCGAGCAGAGAACTTAGGGTAACAACAAAAGTTGTTACCCTTTTTTTTGCAAGTAAATTGGTTGTTACAATTTGCTAAGCTTTTACCGAGACAATTACCAGATTTTATACTGCTAAATGAGCTCAAGTTTGCTAGTTTGATTGCTTGAAAATAATAATATTAACAAGGACTTTTCTGACTATGAAACTTCGCCATTCTGTTAGCGCCTGTTTATTAGCTCTTGGGCTGTTAAGCACATCCGCTCTTGCGGTTAATTCAGACAATCAAGGCTATTACCGCGCGCCAGCGCTACATGATCAAACCTTGGTATTTACCGCCGAAGGCGATCTTTGGCTTAGTCAGTTAAATCAAACTTCAGCAACACGATTAACCACCCAAGCAGCAGAAGAAATCGATGCTGTGATTTCAAAAGATGGTAATTGGCTTGCCTATAGCGCGAACTATGATGGCGCTACTGAAGTGTATGTCATGCCGATCAAAGGCGGCGTTGCCAAGCGAGTAAGCTTTGAAAATAGTCGCGTCAGATTGCAAGGCTGGACAGCCAGCGGGGAGATTTTGTATGCCACCGATAATGCTAATGGACCGGCAAATTACTGGGTTCTTAAAACGGTAGATCCACAGACGCTGCAATTAACGGATTTACCCCTAGCAGATGCGATTGAAGGCACCATTGATGATGCGGGCGAGTATGTTTATTTTACTCAGTTTGGCCTGCAAACCAGTGGTGATAACGCCAAAGTTTATCGTGGCGGCGCTTTAGGTGAAATTTGGCGATTTAAATTGGGCAGTAATCAAGAGGCGCAAAAGCTGACAGCAGCTCATCAAGGCTCAGTAAGACAACCCATGCTGTGGCAAAATCGGCTTTATTTTATTAGCGACCAATCTGGCAATGATAATATTTGGTCGATGACGCTTGATGGTCAAGATGCTAAGCAACATACCCAATTTAGTGCTTGGCAAGTCAGAGATGCACAGTTAAATGATGGTCGAGTTGTGTTTCAGCATGGGGCAGATATTAAAGTCTTTAGCATTAATGATGGCAGTTCATCCTTAGTCGATATTAGCCTGACTTCAGATTTTCCCCATCGCCGTGAACATTGGTTAAAAGATCCAATGGCATTTGCTACCTCAGTGGAGTTAGCCGCCAGTGGCGATAAAGCGGTGATCACCGCTAGAAGCCATGTAGCCATAGCAAGTCATGATGGCCGCCGCTTAATCCAAGTGCAATCACCCGCTAACGCCCGCATTAGAAATGCGTTATTAAGTACGGATGGTGATTGGGTTTATGGCATCAGTGATGCATCAGGCGAGCAAGAGATCTGGCAATTCCCCGCTGATGGCAGTGCAGGGGCAAAACAACTCACTAAAGATGGCAGTAGCTTAAGAACCAGTCTGCATTTATCACCCAATGGCCGCTATATTGCCCATGATGACTACGATGGCAATGTGTGGTTACTGGATTTAAACAAAGGTAAAAATACTAAAATCATCACCCATGGTGAAGGGTTAGGAGAATATCCGGATATCGTTTGGTCTGGTGATAGCCAATTTATTGCCTTAACCAAATTGGAAATGGGTCAACAGCGCCCGCAAATCGTGCTGTATTCGGTTAATGATAATAAAGCCCAATCCATTACCAGTGATAAATACGAGTCACATTCACCTAGCTTTAGCCCTGACGGACAATGGTTATATTTTTTATCAGCGCGGCACTTTAAAGCGACTCCTGGTTCGCCTTGGGGTGATAGAAATATGGGGCCGGTTTTTGATAAACGCACTGAAATCTTTGCCATCGCCTTAACTGAAAAGTCGGTATTTCCCTTCGTAAAACCAACCGAGCTCAATAGCAGTATCATTGCTGATGCCAAAGAGGCTAGAAGTCAGGCTGATAGTAATCAAAAAGTCAAAGTGGATTGGGATAATATCAGTCAAAGACTCTGGCAAGTTCCGGTGGCATCAGGCAATTATTCCAGCTTAACTGCCAGTAAAGATAAGCTATATTTGCTCGATACAGTGGCAGATAAAAGCAGCTTAAAACTGGTGAAGTTTGATAACTTGTCGCCTGAGGTAACCGAGTTTTCCGCTGATATCAGCGACTATCAACTTTCAGATGATGGTGAAAAATTACTGCTAAGAAAACAGGCTAATCCAAGTGAGCTGCATATTGTTGATGCTGGCGATAAAATAGCCACAGAGCTTAAAAACACTCAGGTTGATACCGCCCAGTGGCAGTTATCTATAGCGCCAATGCAAGAGTGGCAGCAGATATTTGAAGATGCCTGGTTAATGCACCGTGACTCCTTTTTCGACAAGAATATGCGCGGGGTTAATTGGCAGCAGGTGAAGCAAAAATATCAGCCGTTATTAGCCCGCTTAACCGATAGAAATGAGCTTAATGATTTGTTCAAGCAAATGATGGGCGAGCTTGATTCATTGCACTCGCAAGTGCGCGGTGGTGATATAGCTAAAAACGACACTGCCACAGGGGCAAGTTTAGGGGCACGGTTAGCGCAAACCTCAAAAGGGGTGCTGATTAACCATATTTATCGTAACGACCCAGAGCTACCAACGCAGGCATCACCGCTGGCCCGTATTGACGTTGACGCCGCAGAGGGCGACATCATCAAAGCCATTAATGGTAAGCCTGTCAGCAGTCTTGCTCAGGTTAGTCAACTACTGCGTAATCAAACCAATAAACAAGTGTTGTTGGAGTTAACTCGTGGTAAAAAAAGCCATCAAACGATTGTTGTGCCCCATGATAACCGCACCGATGCCAAGCTGCGTTATTTAGACTGGGTCACCAATAATGCCGCTAAAGTCAGCAGTGCCAGTAAAGGCAACATTGGTTATTTACATTTGTATGCCATGGGGGCTGGGGATATTGAAAGCTTTGCCCGTGAGTTTTATACCAATTATGACAAAGACGGTTTAATCATTGATGTGCGTCGTAATCGTGGCGGTAATATCGATAGCTGGATTATTGAAAAGTTACTGCGCCGTGCGTGGGCTTTTTGGCAGCCCACCCATGGCACTGCTAATACCAATATGCAGCAAACCTTTAGGGGTCACTTAGTGGTGCTCGCGGATCAAATGACTTATTCAGATGGCGAGACCTTTTCAGCAGGCATTAAAGCCTTAGGGTTAGCGCCGTTAATTGGTAAGCAAACTGCGGGTGCAGGGGTTTGGCTTTCAGGGCGCAACAGCCTAACGGATAAAGGTATGGCAAGAGTGGCGGAGTATCCACAATACGCTATTGATGGCAGTTGGATTGTTGAAGGCCACGGAGTTGAACCGGATATTGAGGTAGATAACTTACCTTTTGCCACATTCTCGGGCCAAGATGCCCAACTTGAAACCGCCATTCGTTATTTAAAAGATGAGCTGATCCAAAAGCCAATCGCGCCGTTAAAAGCTAAGCCAATTCCTGCAAGCGGATTTGCGGCAGATACTAAAGCGCAATTTTAAAGGCGCTAACTTGAGTTAAGCTTGGTAAATAAGTGTAAAAAAACCGATATCAAGTCAAGTTGATATCGGTTTTTTTATTTGTAAATACAGCCTTTAGTAGGTATTTATCAGCCGTTAATTGCTACTTCAGAATTAACACTATTGGCGATAAAGCAATTGGCGTGGGCTTTGTCATGGATTTTATTTATCACTTCCTGACTGACTTCAATGCCTTCTGCAAAAGTTACCACTGGATTTAAGGTCATTTTGGTGACTGACAGCTTACCGTTATCATTTTTGCCTAGTTCTGCTTTGGCATTATCAACATAGGTTTCAACTGTTAGGCGTTTTAAATGGGCAATGGCTAAAAAGGTTAGCATGTGGCAAGAGGATAAGGCCGCAAGCAAACTTTCTTCAGGATTAACCTTGGCTTCATTACCTTTATATTCAGGCGCAGAAGAGGCGTGAACAACTTGGCCTGTACCAAATTCGATTTGGTGATCCCGGTTAAACTCTGGCGCTTGATGATCAAAATGATCTGCTTGCCATTTTACCGTTAACTTAAAACCCATCATTTATCCTTTGTTTACAATTTCAAACACTTAGTGAGTAATCTGGTTAAAACTGTGATTAGAAGCATTACTCAAATGGTTTTGCTGAAAAGTATTCTACCTGAGTGAGTGACGAAATCTACCTCCCCTTAGATATTTAATGACTAGCCTATAGCCAAAAGTGGATTGCCGCGGATAGTGTAAATATTAATCATAATTAGCAAACCGATTTTAGCATTTGATTACATCAACTTAGCGACTATTGTAATAATTGGTATGTTAATAATATGTTGTGAATACGTATGCAGTAAATTGAGGCTAGCGCAAATCCATGACTAGTATATCGGGATAATAATGCCTGATATTCCATTAGTCTGAGTGGTATAACTGAATGTTGGGTGACTAAAAAGCCACTATGGTGAGGGAAACTCAATGTTCAATTGTAAACCTAGTGTTTTATCGCTAGCGCTAGCTGCTGCGGGGGTCGGATTAGCTTTTTCATCCGATATTGCGTTTGCTGCCGATGAAATCAATACAGAAAAAAACCAGGTCGCTGATGCGGTCAATAATAAAAATAACACCAGCATTGCTAGCAATGCTATTGCAGATAATGCTGAAGCAAACAGTGTCGCAGAAGATACTGACATTGAAGTGATCAGTGTTACTGGCTACAGCCGTAGTTTGATCGATTCTCTTAACTCAAAACGCTATGGGGATACCGTTTCTGAGCAATTGTCTGCCGATGATTTAGGCGCATTACCTGATGTGTCTATGGCGGATGCATTAACCCGTTTACCGGGTATTTCAGCGGTACGTACCGGTGGCCAAGCGGCAGAAATCAATATTCGTGGTATGTCTGGAGGCTTTGTATTTTCAACTTTAAATGGGCGAGAGCAGGTATCGACAAGCGGTTCACGTAGTATTGAGTTTGACCAATACCCTTCAGAGTTAATCAGTTCAGCAGCCGTTTATAAATCACCAAAAGCATCACTTATCGAAGGTGGTGTAGCGGGTACGGTTGAACTTACAACAGTGAGCCCATTAAGCAAAGATAAGCAACATAGCTTTACCGCCAATGTACGTGGCATGTATAACGACCGCGCTGACGAAGTGTTCGGCGCTGAAGATTTTGGCTCTCGTCTAAGCTTTTCATATCAAGGTAAGTTTCTTGAAGACACCTTGGGTGTTGCAGTGGGTTATGCCCGTTTAGAGCAACCCAGTGTAGCAACGCAATTTATTGGTCTTGCATACAATGACTCCAAAGATGTCGATGGCATCGATGGTGATATTAATGGCCCAGAAGACAACCCCGCAAACGAATACATCAGTGAAGGTTTTGAAGTTCAGCACCTGGGCGGCGTCGAAATTCGTAATGGCTATATGGCCGCAATTGAATGGGCGCCCGTTGATAATTTTGTTTTAAAAGCGGATGCGTTTATGTCGCGATTTGATAGCGAATCATTTGCGCGAGGATTTAGAGCAAAATTTGGCGGCCGTGACGCCAGTGTCTCTAACCCAAGCTTTGATGGTAATTCGGTTGTAGGTGGCACGTTTAACCGCACCTCTAAGAGTTATACCCGTGTTGAAATCGTTAACGATGATAACCAAGATTTTGATGAAGTTGATAGTTTCGGTGTCAATGCTGATTGGCAAGTGACTGACAGATTAAACGTCAATGTGGATGTGTCTTTATCTGCGGCTAAAAGTGACTTTAGAAACGGCCTACTTTGGTCAAATGTCGCAGTTGATGCCAATGCCGATACGCCTATCTTTGATGAAAACGTGTCGATGAGTTATTTATTAAATGGCTTAGATTTACCCGATGTGGGCTTTAATCAAGCTGATGCTTTTGCTGATATTGATAGAGTCATGGTCAGTAAATACGGTATTTATCCGTTTGAGAATGAAGACGAAGTTAAAGCGTATAGACTCGATTTTACCTATGAGCTAGATAATGATTTTATCTCTAGCGTTGAGTTTGGTGCCCGTTATTCTGATCGCACCTATTCCAATGACCGCTCGGTATTTGAATATGGTAACGATGGTGCATTTTCAAAATCAGAGCCACCGCTACAATTAACTGATGATATGACCACCGTGGTGGATTGGGAAGGAGACTTCTCATATTTCCCGTCTTACCTTGCGATTGATTTAGATAAAGCTCTTAATGCTTGGTTTCCTGACGGCACTCCGCAGCCAGTACAAACCTGGGGTAATGCTGGTGGCGTGATTGATTCAAAAGGCTATACCACTAACTATTCATGGTCTGTACTGCAAAGTGGTGAAGTCTACGAAGAAGTAATATCTGGCTATGTGATGGCTAATATTGATACTGAAATTGGTGGTCTGCCTATCACGGGTAACTTTGGTGTCCGTGTAGTCAATACCGACCAATCAGCCACCATGCTACAAAATGTCGAAGGTAATCCAGAGTTAGGCGCGCAAAACATTACTGATGACATCGGTATCATTAACCAAAATTATGCCCCAATAGTGCAGGGGGTTGATTACACCGATTACCTGCCTTCCATCAACTTAAACTTTAAAGTGACTGACGATTCACAAGTGCGTTTTGCCGCTGCCAAGGTAATGTCTCGTCCTCCAATTAATCGCCTTGCTGGCGACATCAGTGCATCAGTTTCTGATGACGGTGAGATAAATGGTTCAAGTTCCAATAACCCCTTCCTAATGCCGTTTTATGCAGACCAATACGACTTATCATATGAGTATTATTTTGATGAGGGCGCAATAGTAGCAGCGCTTTTCTACAAAAATATCGACTCGTTTATTGATACTGTGGCAATTGAGAACTTTGACTTTAAAGGCAATGGCTTCAACGTGCCAGATTACATTATCGATGAAGAAAGCGGTGAGCAGATTGAAACCACTAACGGCACTTATACCACAGCAGTCAATAATGCTGAGGGCGGATATATTCGTGGCTTAGAGTTAGCTTACACCCATGTATTTGCATCGCTGCCAGCGGGTTGGTCAGGCCTAGGCTTTAACGCCAGTTACTCTTATACCGAATCAGAAGTTGAATCGATTACCAACTTAGGTGGCGATACCTCAACTCAAGACTTACCTGGTTTATCTAATAACGTCGTAAGTGCAACGCTATTTTATTCCTATGAAGGTTTTGAAACCCGTTTAAGCGGCCGTTTCCGTGATGATTTCGTCTCAGAGCAAGTGGCGATTAATGAGCAAGTGGTCAACTTTGATGGTGAAACTGTGGTTGATTACCAAGCGTCATACCAGGTAACCGATGGCCTAGGGGTGTTATTCCAAGTGAATAACTTAACCGATGAGCCGACTAAAAGTTACTTCGGCACCGAAAGCAAGACCGGCACCATTCAATACTTTGGCCGTGAATATTACTTGGGGTTCACTTATGCCCTGTAATCAAAATAATAACCAGTTATTTCCTGTGATGGGTCATCAAATTAATAATAAAAAACTGATGGCGCAATTAAATCAATCTTCAATGGGGAGAAGTCACTCATGATGAGTATTTCTAGAATAATGAAATTATCTGCCGTTGCAGTTAGTTTAGCAACGCTTGCGGGCTGTGGTGGTGATTCATCTGAGCCCGGTGACGTTTTACTGACATGTAATGTACCCAATATACCTAATGCCGCAGGCACTGAATGTGTTCCACCACCGCCGTTAAGTTGTCCAGCACCTAAGTTCCCTGATGCTAACAATGAAAGTTGTATTGTAGGTTACAACCCTGATTTACCTGAACCAGTGGTTTATGCTGCTGAAAACCAAGCGGTGCTCTACTACAACCGTATTAAAGATAATAACAATACAGATTCGAATACCGAATACCCTGGTTATAAATTGCATACGTGGAATAACGATACCTGTGACAGCTACGCGCCGCCATTCGATTCTACCGATTGGGCAAACGGACATTCATTTGATGGTATTGATCCAAATTATGGCGCTTACTGGATTATTAATCTTAAAGAAGGTTATGGCGAGTGTGCAAATTTTATTGTTCATGTTGGTACTGAAGGCTCAGGTAAGGCGCTAGGTGATGGTGACTTAAGTTTAAACCTTAAACCGTTTGAAGATGACGCCGCAGCAGAAGCTAGCTTTAATCGAGCAAACTTTACCATTCATGGTGAAAGTGATGTTTATGACTATCCTATTCTAGATGTTGGCTTTTCAATAGCGGGCGCCAGTGCCCATTGGTTAGATCAAAACACCTTTGTGTGGAATGAGTCGCCAGATGGCATTGCTAAAATTGTGTTACATCATTCCGCTACAGCAGGTATTGCTGCCGATAACGACAGTAACGTAGACGGCACACAGGTAGAATTGGCAGATTCCGAGTTAACTGATGCGCACAAAGCATTAGTACCTCATTTGGCTGATTGGCCTGCTTATGAAGCTAACTTCAGCGCCGATGAAGCTAAAATGGTGGCTAAAAACCAGCTCGTGTTAGTGGCATACGACAGTGACAATAAACCGGTAGCAGCAACCCATGTGCAGGCTGCCAAAGTGCTTGATGCGCTTTATACCGCAGGTGACAATGACGCCGATGAAGCTGATTTAGGCATTATCTATGATGGCAGTAACATAGTTGCAAAGGTATGGGCACCCACAGCGCAGTCATTAAACCTCAAGGTTTATGATGCTGCAAAAACCCTCATTAGCACTGAAGCAATGACATTAGATACCGCAACAGGTATCTGGTCATTTAGTGGTGATATGAGCTTAGACCGCCTGTATTACCGTTATGAGTTAACGGTATTTCATCCTGTCACTAAAGCCATTGAAACCCTTGAATCAACCGACCCTTATTCACTTAACGTATCAACCAACGGTCGATACAGTCAGTTTATTAATTTAGGAGATGATGATCTTAAGCCTGAAGGTTGGGACGACCATGATGTAGCAAGGGTTGTTAACCCAGAAAATGCTGTGATTTACGAAGGTCATGTTCGTGATTTTAGTGCCCGCGATGAAAGCACATCTGCTGCTAATCGCGGTAAATATTTAGCCTTCACTGAAGAGGGTAGTGCACCTGTTGAGCATCTGCGTAAATTAGCAGAAAGTGGTGTTACCCACTTTCATATGCTGCCAACAACAGATATTGCCACTATCAATGAGGATGCCGCTGAACTCATCGATATCACTGATACCTTAGGCAAGCTTTGTAGCAAGATTGAAGACAATGCTGATGCCTGTCAAACCCAAGAACAGTCAGCAACTATTGAAAGTATTCTTCAAAACAGTCAACCCGGCTCTAAAGATGCACAAGCATTGGTTAATGCCATGCGCAGCTACGACAGCTTCAACTGGGGTTATGATCCACAGCACTTTATTGCACCTGAAGGCAGCTATGCCAGTGACGCTGATGGCATTGCTCGTGTAAAAGAGCTGCGTGAAATGAACTTAGCTTTACATGAGTTAGGGCTAAGAGTCGTGTTAGATGTGGTGTATAACCATACCAGTTCATCTGGGCTTTGGGATAACTCAGTGCTCGATAAAGTCGTGCCAGGTTATTACCACCGTTATAACGAAATTAGCGGTAACATTGAATCATCCACCTGTTGTGATAATACCGCCACTGAACATCGAATGATGGATAAGTTTGTCTCTGATTCAATGGTGATTTTAGCTGAGCAATATGGTTTTGATGGTTTCCGATTCGACGTGATGGGTCATATGCCTAAGAGCAGTATTTTAGCTGCCCGTGATGCCGTTCAAGCGGTTGATGCTGATAACTACTTCTATGGTGAAGGTTGGAACTTTGGTGAAGTCGCCGATAATCGATTGTTTGAACAGGCCACTCAAGCCAATATGGCAGGCAGTGAAGTCGGTACCTTTAATGACCGTATTCGTGAGGCCGTTCGAGGGGGGGCTTTATTTGCTTCTGAGCAAAAAGATGATTATTTGCGTGACCAAGATACGCTGCGCTTATCAATGGCAGGTAACTTACAAAACTACGTCTTAAAAGACTTTAACGGCAATACTGCCACAGGGAGTAGCTTTAGCTGGAACTCACAGCCAACAGCTTACACCTTAGATCCTGCAGACAGTATTAACTATGTATCAAAGCATGATAACGAAACCTTATGGGATATTTTACAGTATTCAAATGATATTGGTTTATCGTTAGATAGCCGCGTACGAGTGCAAAATATTGCTGCTACGATTCCATTAATGAGCCAAGGTATTCCATTTTTACAAATGGGTGGCGACATGTTGCGCTCGAAATCATTAGACCGAAATACTTATGATTCCGGCGATTGGTTTAACTGGGTCGACTTTACTAAAGGCAGTAATAACTGGAATGTCGGCTTACCGTTAGAGCAAGATAATGCTGCCAAAATGGAGCAAATTATTGCGCTTGCGGGTAATCCTAATTCAGCTGCCTCTATGTCTGAAATTGAGTTTGCTTCTAACGTCTTTAATGAGTTTTTATCTATACGTAAAACGAGCCCACTACTGCGTTTAACGACTGAGCAAGACATTATTGACCGTGTTGGTTTCCATAATATTGGCAAGAATCAAACTCAGGGCGTAATTGTGATGAGTATTGATGATGGTGCTGATTTAACTGATATAGACCCTTCAGTTGATGCCATGGTGGTGATGATCAACGGCAGTGAAAGTGAGCAGTCTCATACAGTGCCGACTGCATCTGGGTTTAGTTTGCATCCAAGTTTATCTATGTCGATTGACACCACAGTGCAAAGTGCCAACTTTAGTGAGGGGACTGAAGAGGGCACGTTTACTGTACCGGCTTATACCACAGCAGTGTTTGTGAAAAACCAAGGTGATACACAAGGTGCAGGTTTAAGTGCTAATGCTACAGCGGGAGCGCCAGATGTTGTGCCATATGGCAGCACTGAAGTATTTGTTCGTGGTGGCATGAATGGCTGGGGTGAAGTGGATAGCTTTACCTATATTGGTAGTGGTGAATATCGCGTTGCAATTACTTTAGCCGCGGGTGGCTATGACTTTAAAGTGGCATCCAGTGATTGGAGCACTGTGGACTTTGGCGGCGTGTCAGATGCCGAAGCGGGAGTTGATGAAGACGTAGCTGAGCCACTTGCTAGAGCGGGCGCAAATTTAAGCTTTACCGCAACACTTGATGGGACTTATGTGTTCTCACTTAATGCAGCAGATAAAGATAACCCAGTGCTAACCGTATACAACGAAGAGCCTTTCGTTGGCACTAGTGTTTATGTTCGTGGCGGCATGAATGGTTGGGGCGAAACCAATGAATTGGTTTACATGGGTGGCAGTATTTACCAAGCAGAAATATTGGTATCAGCAGCAAACCATGAATTTAAAGTTGCCTCAAGTGATTGGTCTACAGTTGATTACGGCAGTTTAGATGATAATGGTGCAGTGACCTTAGATACTGCCAAAGCGTTAGCGGTTGCAGGGACGAATATGAGTCTCAACTTTGAAACTGAAGAAATGTACACTTTTACTTTTAATATGAGTAATCGTTTAGAGCCAATGCTAACTGTCAATAAAACAGAAATGTTTGGCACTAATACTGTGTATATTCGTGGCGGAATGAATGGCTGGGGTGAAGTTGATGCACTAACTTACCAAGGTTCTTCGGTTTACCATGTTGATATCGCTTTAGAGGCGGGCAATCATGAATTTAAGATTGCTACTGCAGATTGGTCTACTGTTGATTTTGGTGCTATTGCTGGCGAAGAAACGGTGTTAGAAGGTGAAATGAAGTCATTGGCATCCAAAGGGGCTAATAAGAATTTTAATGCTGCAGATGCTGGCACATATCGATTTACGGTAACTGGCCCCAGTGTGAGCTCTCCCACCTTGTCGGTAACCAAAGTTAACTGACTTTAACGATAAACTTATCTCAAATGACCGATATAACAAAACCCAGCTTATGCTGGGTTTTTTATGAAATCCACTCCAGTGCTTAAAAGTGAGTGTAAAGCGTGAATTATCACTTTTAGTCATAGATTAACTTGAGGCCATGGACGCTTGAACTGTGCCTTAATTTAGCTTTTTTGGCTGATTTTTAAACTGTTTTGAAGGTTAATTTTCTTAAAAAACAGCTAAATGCACAAATAAAGTGCAAACACGACAAAAGTTGCAGATTTTGTTTTAATTTTATGTCTATACTGAAGTTGTAAGACAAATGAATCGCTGCAAACAAAATAATTAACACTAGTATGAGGTGGTAGTGAGAAATTTTTGTAATGTTAACAAAAATTTATCCAACTTCCCTTGAGTTCTAGGACACAAGTCCTCAAATATACTGGTGTAAGAATAAAATTGCTTAAAGAAAGTGAAGTATATAGCGTCGCTATATTATTAAAGGATATTTATCTATGAAAATAAATCTTTCGGGTCACCATGTCGATGTTACTGATACTGTAAAAGAACACGTCAATCAAAAATTCACTAAAATAGCCAGTCATTTCCCAACGCTAATATCACTCGATATTATTATTTCAAAAGAGCACGGCGAGTTTGAAGTAGAAATTACCACGAACTATGAAGGTAGCCGAATCGCTGCCAAAGCGTCAGATCCCGTTATGTACCCAGCACTTACCCAAGCAGGTAAAAAACTTGATGCCGCACTCAAGCATCGAAAAGGACAATTAAAAGCAGATTTACATCAGAAGCCCGAGGTTACAGCACCTGAAATAGCTTATGAAAAAGTTCAAGAAATGGAATTAAAATAAGCGACTTGCCCTTATTTTAGCTACAAAGGTAAGCCATAAAAAAACGCAGTCTATTGACTGCGTTTTTATTGGGCTCATCCGCTTTAGGGCTGGCGTAAGAGCTGTTGCTGTTAGTCGTTAATCTCAGCATTGTGATAAACGTTTTGTACGTCATCACAGTCTTCTAAAGCAGCAATAAATTTATCGAAGGTTTCAACATCTTCACCGGTCACTTCGGTCATGGCCTGAGGTACAAATGTGATATGTTCAACTTCAAATTCGATGTGTGCATTATCTTCAGTTAATGCCACACGGACTTTATTGTATTCAGTGATTGGTGAGAAAACGCTGATCATGCCATCTTCTAACTCAACATCAGTCACGTCCACATCAGCCATCATCAGCAATTCTAAAACGGCTTCATCGTCATCACCAGGAAATACAAATACGGCTTGGTGGTCAAAACTGTGAGCAACAGTACCAGGTCCACCTAACTTAGCATCATTTTTAACGAAAGCTTGACGCACTTCAGTGAAAGTACGTTTCACATTGTCAGTTAAGCAATCTACGATGACTGAACATCCACCAGGGCCAAAACCTTCATAACGCGCGGTATCATAATCTTCACCGCCACCGCCTTTGGCTTTTTCAATGGCACGTTCGATAACATGAGTCGGTACTTGGTCTTTTTTCGCTCGTGCAATTAAGCTGCGTAATGCTAAGTTACCGTCAGGATCAACACCACCATTTTTAGCTGAAACATATATCTCTTTACCGTAGCGCGAGTATAAACGCGTTTTTTGGCCAGCGGTTTTAGCCATAGATTCTTTGCGGTTTTGGTATGCTCTTCCCATCTTAATCTCAGTCTTATATCGAAAAATTGTCGATGATTCTAGCAAAAATTATCGCAACTGTTTAGGGGCTGTATCTGTTTCAATGTTAATTTTACTGGTTTTTGCTCATTTTCTTGCCAGCAGCACAAAAATGACCGCTGTAGATATTAAAATTCCCCCTAATTTTTGAACAAAATCATCATTAAGCAGTGAGCTAGGTCAAATTAACAATACCTTTGTAAGTAATATGTTGTTCAGTTTCTCGATAAATCAATAATTCATGACTAGACTTATCATAAGGGAACTAATAGTCATGTTAGCCGCTTTATAAGGATGAGAGTGAACTTATGACAGAAGTAACGCAGCCGTTAGCCACAGTTGATAAAGATAATAAAGCGACAGTAACGGTATTATTTTATGATGCTCCGGCAGGTCTATCTATGAATAACACTGTACTGAAAGGGTTGCATGTCAGTGCCGCTGGAAGGGTAATATTGCCCGATGAGTTTCGAGAGGGTAAGTCGATTATTGCCGTGCTTGATGGTGAGTGCACAGTGCTTAACACCTTGGGCGAGCGAGTTTATTCTCAACAAAAAATGATTGGTAACTAACTAATTTTTTATAATCAAACAGCAACTAACATAATTAAATAAAACTAGGGCGA
>NZ_MCTY01000135.1:0-3599 GCF_002873635.1 Shewanella sp. 10N.286.52.B9 | reverse complement strand
ATCTAACATTATTTATATATCTGTTAGATGCAATGATAAAAATGAGAAGATTAGATGAAAAACTTTAAAAAAGCAGTGTGTGTTGCAACACTTCTCGGGTCAGCAGGCTTTATGTCTAGCGCCATTGCGGCAGACAACTTGGCAGAATTCCACGGTGAAAACCAAGAGTGTGATAGCTGCCACATGCCAGACGGTGAGCTCTCGAACGATAGCTTAACCTACGAGAACGAACAGTGTGTAGCTTGTCACGGTACACTTGCAGAAGTTGCTGAAGAAACAAAACATGAGCATTACAACGCCCATGAATCTCATTTCCCTGGCGAAGTGGCTTGTACGTCTTGTCACAGCGCTCACGAACAATCGATGGTTTACTGTGACTCTTGCCATAGCTTCGACTTTGACATGCCTTACACTAAGAAGTGGGAACGTCACGAGCCAAGCATTGATGAGCTATTAAAAGACACTGAAGATCGTCAAGCCGCCCTTGCCGATGCACCACGCGACACCGTTGATATTGTGGTTGTCGGTTCTGGTGGTGCAGGTTTCTCTGCTGCAGTATCTGCTGTTGATCACGGCGCTAAAGTCATTCTTATTGAAAAAGAGCCTGTTATTGGTGGTAACGCTAAGCTTGCAGCCGGTGGTATGAACGCCGCTTGGACTGATCAGCAAAAAGCCAAAGGTATTAAAGATAGTGTTGAGTCTATGTACAAAGACACTATGAAAGGTGGCCGTGACCTTAACGAGCCAGAGCTAGTTGAAGTACTGGCTTCACACTCTAAAGGTTCAGTTGATTGGTTAACCGCTATGGGCGCAGATCTTAACGACGTAGGTCGTATGGGCGGCGCATCAGCTAACCGTTCACTCCGTCCAACAGGTGGTGCTGGTGTGGGAGCTCATGTAATTCAAGTACTTTTTGATAACGCGGTTAAGCGTGATATTGATATGCGCATGAACACTCGTGGTATTGAAATTCTTAAAGACGACAAAGGCAACGTTAAAGGCTTACTCGTTAAAGGTATGTACAAAGGTTACTACTGGATTAAAGCAGATGCAGTCATTTTGGCAACAGGCGGTTTTGCTAAGAACAACGAGCGTGTTGCTAAGCTTGATCCTAAGCTAAAAGGCTTTATCTCAACTAACCAACCTGGTGCAACCGGTGACGGTATCGACGTAGCGAGCAATGCAGGCGCGGCGATGACAGATCTACAATACATCCAGGCTCACCCAACGCTATCTGTTAAAGGTGGTGTGATGGTGACTGAAGCGGTTCGTGGTAACGGTGCTATCTTGGTTAACCGTGAAGGTAAGCGCTTCGTCAACGAAATCACTACACGTGACAAGGCTTCTGCAGCGATTTTGAACCAAAAAGGTAAGTCTGCGTTCCTAATCTTTGATGACTCAGTACGTAAGTCACTAAGTAAGATTGATAAGTACATCGGTCTAGGTGTTGTACCTACTGCTGACTCGCTAGTTAAACTAGGTGAGAAGACAGGTATTGACGGTAAGAACTTAACTGAAGCTGTTGCACGCTACAACACGCTAGTTAAGAACGGTAAGGATGCAGACTTTGCTCGTCCAAACCTACCACGTGCTCTTAACGAAGGTAATTACTACGCAATCGAAGTGACTCCTGGTGTTCACCACACTATGGGCGGCGTGAAGATTGACTCTAAAGCTGAAATCATGAACGCTAAGAAGCAGGTTATCCCTGGTCTATACGGTGCGGGTGAAGTGACTGGTGGTGTTCACGGAGCTAACCGTCTAGGTGGTAATGCTATCTCTGATATCGTCACCTTCGGTAGAATGGCTGGTGAGAATGCAGCAGTTTATTCTAAAAATAATTAACCTAATTACAATAAACAATAAACTAAAATAATCACTAAGTTCTGTTTGTTATTATTAGATGTTTTTAGATTAATAATAACAAATAGTCTTGCGTAAACATTTTTTGAAAAATGAGAAGGTAATTCTTAGATTCCAATGATAACCGTCACACTTTGGTATAGATAATAGAGTCAGTTGCTTATAAGTTTCAAGCTCTCACACAATCCGCCAAGGTCACAACAATGGGCAACCAGTATAAGCAACTGACACTCAAAGAAAGATACCAGATAGAAGCATTTAGTAAACTGGAATTTTCAGCTCGGAGCATAGCCAGTAAATTTGGCCGAAGTAACGTATAAGGATAGGCCGCGCGAAGCCGCGTCCTTATCCCAAGTGTTGAACAAGCCCGGGGCTGAGGTTTATTAATACTCTTTATTAAGCAAATAGCAGATCGAGATATCGCTCTGTTTGAGGTGATGTTTCTTGGGACCATTTCAGATAGTTGAGTTTATCCCTTAGCCTCGCAACTAATAAAATATTTTCTGGTATATCAGCTTATTACCAGTTCGCCACCTCTTATTAAGTTAAACCATTATCCTTATACTTCCAGCGCTAGGCTGTGACCATTAAGCTTGTCGGTCGAGCATGTATTCCGATGAACGACATTGGCTGATGGCAACAGGGGCAAGTGCGTATCGCCACTGCTCGCTTTAGCTCAGATATTATTGGAAATACCGCTCCCGCAACAGCGAGCATAAGCTGGATCTGCTGGCGGAGCTTTTTACCACAACCTTGAAGCAACCCATAGTCCCGCACCCGCCGTAATCCTTTGGGTAGAACATGCTGTAAGATCAGATAGAGAAACTTCACTGCGGGCAAGGTGCGTATGTCAGTCGTTTGGGTTTGGCTATTTTGATACTCAAAGGACACCTGTCCGTTAATATCACTAATAATATTTTTGTCTGAGAGCACGCCACGGTAGAGATAACGAGACCGATATTTAAGGGCTGGTAAGCCTTTACCAACATGTCGACAGTCGACAACCCATTTATTGGGAATGTCGTTTGGTAGCTTAATGTCCAGCTCAATCAGGTGTTCTAGCAGCCTTGCTCGCCACACTGTGGCGAGATTAAAAGCGTTGAATAGGAACTTACCTTTGCCCTTGCACCACTGTTTTTTGTCTTTATCGAAACTCCCTGCTGGGATGATAAAGTGAATATGTGGATGCCGATCACGCCGCCTGTTATGGGTATGCAGTACGCCTGTAAAGCCAATATTACCGCCTAGTTGCTTTGAGTTTTTAGCAAAGTCTTTTAGCACACTGGCAGCCACCGAGAACATGGTTTGATACATCAACTCGGGTTGATGTTTTGCAATAAGTCGAAGCTCAAAAGGCAAGGTAAAAGTGACCATGTAGTAATTGACAGGGAGTAGCTTAGCCTGCTGCTTTGCGAGCCAATCTGTCGTGGTGTTGTGCTGATATTGGGGGCAGCTGTGATGACCACAACCCTGACAAGTCCAGTGGCTAACGCGTTCAGTGTTGGCACGGCAAGTGAGCATTGCGAAAATGGCTTGCCGCATCGTGGTTGTGATTCGTTGCTCGTAAGCCTGATTAAATTCATCAAGGTGGTCACGTAAAATGTTGATGAACTTCATATGTCACACTCCCACTTAATGGCTAAATCATCAGTCAGCTGATTAATAGCCTCAACCGTATTTTTACGAGTAATTTGAGTAAGACGTGTATATCTGGCGGTGGTATTAAGGCTGTTGTG
>NZ_MCTY01000134.1:0-732 GCF_002873635.1 Shewanella sp. 10N.286.52.B9 | reverse complement strand
AATATTTCTTGACCACTACACTTGATACCCATATATAATACCTATGGATAAGTAGGGTTTTATAACTTAGTTGTCACTTCAAAATTGACTCTGCGGATTTTTGAGCGCTCAGCTTTAGTAAGCTTTTTACCTTTATCTTGAATGATATGGGCACTTGAAGCTAACTGATTTGGAGAGGCGCCAAGTACGACAAGGTGTTCAACTAATCCTTCAGCACGACGTTTTGCAAGTGCTTTATTGTATTCAATGGTGCCTTTATCATCCGTGTAACCTTGAATATCAATCGATTTGTTAGGGTTATTTGACAGGTAAGTCACAATACAAGACATATTACTGTCTAATCGGCTGTATGGTTTGTCACTGTTCACCTCAAAAAATACCGGTCTAAAGCCTGTCACTTCGGTTTCTTGCTCATTTTGTAATGCGTAACTTTTGCAAGCTGGAGATAAAGAAACCTTTTGCGGCGTTTCGGGGGCTTTTTCTGGTGTTGATTTACAGCCTGAAATGACAGTAAATGCTAATATTATTGCTGAATATTTTAAATGTTTCATATCTATATTTAGTCCATTAAAAAAGAAGTCGTAAAATTACCTATTCTATAATTGCGGGTCAATAGTAATTACATTAATTTTAGCGTTTGTTGCTTAAAAAATTTATATCGCAACATACTTAATGATTACTTTTGTCGTTATTACATACTTTTGGGTGTGTTTGTTTTGTTTGATTGATAAT
>NZ_MCTY01000133.1:0-1358 GCF_002873635.1 Shewanella sp. 10N.286.52.B9 | reverse complement strand
CCTATCCTTATCTGTTATACCCAATTTAACACCTTAACATCTGTTTTAAATGCTTTTTTAAATTTTATTAAACTTCTCTGGCTTGGGTTTACAACATATTTATTGTGGCAAATTGACAGTAAAGGAATATCTGCTGAGCTATCTGAATAACCGAAAATTTGAGAGTAATTATTGATATTTAAAAGTTGATCTAATATTTTCACCTTATTCTGTTCAAAACAATGGAAACGGCTAATCATACCACCAAAGAATCGTTGTTCATCTGATCCTAATATTTGCAGTTTAGGCACATCTATTGTTTTTATTATTCCTTCAACCATCCATGTCGAAGCACCGCTTATGATTATCACTTGATGACCTTGTTCAAAATGTTCTTCAATTTTAATTAGTGCATCTTTGTAAATCATTACTTCTGGTGAATTTACATAATGGTTAATAAAACTTGTACGAAGTTCTTGTACTCCAGATATAGAAAGACCTGCGGTTGCGACCCATAAATAGATTGAGTTTCCGATAAATCTAGTTTTATTTGAGAGAAAAAATAGTAATGAGATAGGTGTAATCAATAATGCAAAAAAGTAACGTAGGAGGTTTTTCTTTAATGCATACAGAATAAAAGATAAACCAGTATCTTTGTTTATAATCGTTTTATCGAAATCAAAGAGTGCTATAGGATTCATATATAGGAACATCGCCTTTGGGTATAACGCCCCAAGCAGGGGATTTTATGAGCGCTTTTCAGCGAGTAAAATTCCCGCTGACTTGGCTTGTTATACCCTTGCACTATTCTGAATACTTCCTAATGACCGACACCTTGCCGTCTTCTATTTCTAATACTTCCATAGTGTCGTAACTCTGATGCATCATTTCTTTAGTTTGGGGATGAATACCACTGCTTTTGGTTGAGTAAGTGATAACAACAACATTATAGGCTGGGACAACTTGAAAAAGTTCGGCTGAATAGTCTGTATGGGAGCCGAGATAATATGACATACCATTTCGCATGCTGTCTTTTCCGTCCGATAAGCGCGAATCATCTGGATCGTAAGGTAGGTGTTGGTGCCCTATATCATCTTTTAAAAACGACAAATAATGTTCTATGTCCTTTTTAGTCGCATTTGGTGCTTGGGTAGCTTTCCATGCTGTAAAGTACGATTTTCCAAATTCTGTTAAATCAATTTCACCTGCACTAAGTGATAGAGAAATCGAAAGGGATAACAAAAATAAATACAGTCTTTTCAAAATAACCTCCTATGTTAATTTGGGTATAACGCTCTGTTAATGGGCGAATTTTGCTGGGTTGATTTTTGCCCGCGAAGCGGAAAAGCAAAAAGCGAAACAGCAAAATTTGTCCATAT
>NZ_MCTY01000132.1:0-334 GCF_002873635.1 Shewanella sp. 10N.286.52.B9 | reverse complement strand
ATTCAGAAGCAACAACTGAACTTGCTCACAACCCTTATATCAAGTACTCAGAAGCAACAACTGAATTAGCTCATAACCCTTATATCAAGTATTCAGAAGCAACGACTGAATTAGCTCACAACCCTTATATCAAGTACTCAGAAGCAACGACTGAACTTGCTCATAATCCTTATATCAAGTATTCAGAAGCAACGACTGAACTTGCTCACAATCCTTATATCAAGTATTCAGAAGCAACGACTGAATTAGCTCACAACCCTTATATCAAGTACTCAGAAGCAACGACTGAACTTGCTCATAATCCTTATATCAAGTACTCAGAAGCAACGACTGA
>NZ_MCTY01000131.1:2565-3262 GCF_002873635.1 Shewanella sp. 10N.286.52.B9 | reverse complement strand
CTATTTTTAGAACTTAAAATTTATATTTTAGAGTTTAAAAATTATAAATTAAAAAACTGTTAACTGGAGATGTCCGATGAACTGGCGTGCACTATTTAAACCGAGCGCAAAATATTCTATTATCGCACTGATTGTAGTGGGTATTATTTTGGGTGTAGTGGGCTATTTCGCCACTCAACAAACTTTACATGCAACAAGTTCAGATGAATTCTGTATGAGTTGTCATAGCAATCACTCATTGAAAGATGAAGTACTAGCTTCAGCACATGGCGGCGGTAGCGCTGGCGTGACTGTTCAATGTCAAGATTGTCACCTTCCACACGGCCCAGTTGATTACTTGGTTAAAAAGATTATCGTATCTAAAGATTTATACGGTTTCGTAACTATTGATGGTTTCAACACTCAAGCTTGGTTAGATGAGAACCGTAAAGAACAAGCAGATATCGCACTTAAGTACTTCCAAGCAACAGATTCTGCTAACTGCCAACATTGTCATACGCGCATCTATGAAAACCAGCCTGAGACTATGAAGAAAATGGCTGTCAGAATGCATGAGCGTAATGCTAAGCAAGAAGGCGACAAGAGAAAGACTTGTGTAGATTGTCATAAAGGTGTTGCTCACCCTTACCCTAAAAAGTAAGTGACGATTCATAATCAGGAGTGATGACCTGATTAAGAAAAAACCTCGCCTAGGCGA
>NZ_MCTY01000131.1:0-1804 GCF_002873635.1 Shewanella sp. 10N.286.52.B9 | reverse complement strand
AACCTCGCCTAGGCGAGGTTTTTTTATGCTTGCATTTCAATTAAATCTAACGACTACTCGGCTTTATCAAGCTCTAGTACTTTTTGTCGGTACTCAAGTAAACCGAAAACACCAAAAAAATACACTTTAAGATAATCAACGACAGATAACTTAAGTAAGCTGCTAAACATGGTGTTGAAAATAAGTAATTGGAAAAAATGCATTATTACAGTGATAAAAAATAAGATATTCAACACTATGCTGACTTGGCCTTCAAACGGCATAAATAAGTTATAAAACATCACTAACCACATGATTAAAGTTAAACTTTTACCACCGATAATAAAAAATTTCATGGGTATCCTCTATTAGATTTGTTGCTTGTTTGAAATGCTATTCATCAAGCTGATATTGAAATAAGCGATAGGTTACCTGACCGGCATTTTTTTGCTTGAGCTCAACCCAATGGTTTGGGATCGCTAGCTGGGTTAAATCTGATTCAGTTTCTAGGTAAATTAATGCATTCTCATTTAACCAGTTATGCTCAGCTAATAACGCCATAGTGGTATTGGCCAGCCCTTTACGAAATGGTGGGTCAACAAACACAATATCAAAGCCTTTATCGTTATTCAGACCTTGTTTTAGCAATGCCAGACTGTCGCCACTGATGACATCGGCATTGTCACATTTTAAGGTTTGTAAGTTTTGCTTTAACTGTTTGGCCGCATTGCTCTGCAGTTCGCAAATACGTGCATAGCTGGCGTAACGTGATAAAGCTTCCAGACTTAGGGCGCCACTGCCTGCAAAACAATCTAATACCCTTGCACCTCTGATATCGCTAGCAAGCCAATTAAACAAGGTTTCACGGACGCGATCAGTGGTTGGTCGTAACCCTTCTAAATCATGAATAGGTAGCTTTCGTGAACGCCATTGCCCTGAAATGATCCTGACTTGGCCGCTTGCGGACTTATTTTTGGACATTTTGCCCTCGTGATTTTGCCTGAACAAAGAAAGTGGTAGACTATGCAACCAATTAGAATACTCGATATTTTATACCAAACTGCTGTTTAAAGGTGAGGATTCCTTTTAACAAGTTTAGTATTAATGACTCGAGAAAACTTCTCCGAATTTTATCGCTCATTTAGCATTGGTAGTAGACATGGCAAAGAAAGGTTTTTTTTCGTGGTTTCGTAAAGACAAAACCAAAGAGCAAGAGCGTGTTGCACAAGAGCAACGTATCGCAGAAGAGCAAGCTGCAGAGGCTTTGGCAAAAGAACAGGCCATTGCTGCTGAAGAAGCGGAGCGATTAGCTGAACAAGAACGCGCCGCAGAAGCTGAACGTATAGCAGAGCAACAGCGCTTAGCTGAGGAGTTACGTCTTGCTGAAGCCGAACAGGCACGTATTACCGCAGAAGCTGAGCATGTAGCAGAGCAGGGGCGTTTAGCTGAGGAGCTGCATCTTGCAGAAGCTGAAGAAGCACGTATCGCAGCAGAAGCAGAAAATGTCGCTGAGCAACAACGTTTAATTGAAGAACGAAGCCTAGCAGAAGCCGAAGAAGCACATCTTGCTGCCAAAGCTGAACGTGAAGCCGAGCAACAACGTTTAGCGGTTGAGCAGCAGAAATTAGCTGAAGAGCAACGCCTTGTCGAAGCAGAAGAGGCGCGTATTACAGCAGAAGCTGAACGTGTAGCGGAGCTGCAACGTTTGGAGGCAGAAAAACAAAGGTTAGCAGAAGAGCGAAGCCTTGCTGAGGCTGAAGAACAAGCTCGATTGGCAGCAGAAGCCGAAGCGGCGCGTATTGCATTAGAAGCTGAACGTGCAGCA
>NZ_MCTY01000130.1:0-532 GCF_002873635.1 Shewanella sp. 10N.286.52.B9 | reverse complement strand
CGAGCGGCGCAAACACGGTGCCAGCAACGGCTAGCATCAAGCGTATTCGTTGCCGCAGCCTGGCTGAACCTCCTCTGAGTAATCCAAAATCTCTGACTCGCCGTAAGCCTTTCGGCAGTACATGTTGCAGTACCAACCATAGAAATTCGACAGTAGGTAATGTACGTATTTCAGTGGTGTTGGTTTGGCTATTTTTGATACTCAAAACTAATTTGTCCGTCGATATTACTGACGATATTTTTATCGGGTAACACGCCGCGATAAAGGTATCGCGACAGGTACTTTAAAGCTGGCAGTCCTTTACCCACATGTTGGCAGTCTACCACCCACTTTTTGGGTATTGAGCTAGGGAGTTTTAGACTCAGTTTTGCCAGTTGCGCCAGCAGTCTTGCTCGCCACACTTTGGCCAGGTTAAAGGCGTTGAACAGGTATTTATCCTTGTTCTTTTTCCACTGTTTTTTGTGCTTATTAAAGCTGCCTGCCGGAATGATGAAGTGGATATGAGGATGGTAGTCACGCCTTCGGTTATGGG
>NZ_MCTY01000129.1:0-328 GCF_002873635.1 Shewanella sp. 10N.286.52.B9 | reverse complement strand
AACAAGCTTCTGGACAGAAACGTTTTAGACAAAAGGACTGTTCTGTGCGAGAAGCGGAAGTTGGTTATTTAATTTAATAAGGCAACTTTGATACGATAGCGGACGTTAGATTGAATACTTAATTCACTGTTTTATCTTTGTATCGTCAGTCAAAGATTTAATCTCGTCGTTGACTAACAACCATTGCCCCACGCGTAATTCTCGCCTAGATAATTATTTGTAGCATTTTGGTGAACTAATCCCTATTAGTTATAGGGACAATGTTTTGCTTAACACTGCATGGATTATTAGTTTGTTATCCTGATTGTTTTATATATTATATTACGAC
>NZ_MCTY01000128.1:0-6615 GCF_002873635.1 Shewanella sp. 10N.286.52.B9 | reverse complement strand
CTGTTATTTATTATCTATAAATTTCATACACTTAATGTTAACTAGTATTAATAGGTAATGATATTCAGTTTATAAAGAACACCAGAAAACATGCTTCATTAACTTTAGTGTCAGTTTTTGTGTAGTAAATCAATACATGTATGCGGAGTTAACAGCTTACTATATGTTTTCAGTTCGATCTGTAGTTATCTTGCTGAGGGCATAGTTATTGGTACAAGGGCAAATAAAAATCTCATTGCGCCGTAAAATCTCGATCTAAGTGGCAGGGCTCATACGAACTTTCGAATCCTTAAAGGCATAAGCTATTTAACATAATATACATTGTGCGTAGTTGTGTGTGGGTATTTTTATATGCTTTTAAAGCTACATTAGACAACTAACATAGCTTTTAAATATGACCTTATTTTAAATTCTGAGCCATATTACCTTGATTATATCTTCAGATTTCACATAGCGTTGCCTGTTAAATATGCATATTTGATGACATTAATTAGCTAAATGATTAAATGGTTTATTTTGTGCACTTTGATCACGTTCTGTCTGGCTAGTATGTAAATATTGTGACGTGGTATCAATACTTTCATGGCCTGCATCAGCTTGAACATGTGATAATGGTCTTTGGTTTAAATTGATGTCATGAGTTATACCGGTATGACGAATATTATGTGCGGTTAGTTTCCTCATGAGTTGACTGTCATAATCAAAACCATCTTCAAACGCTTTATCTGCTGCGAGGTTTATTAAGGTATTAATTTCTTCACGAATTTGTCTTATCCCTAGGTTAGCATTTAGCATTCCAGAATCTCGACCATGACCAGCGGCTTTATGTCTAACAAAAATCGGATGCGTTTCATTGGCACTTGGTAATGCTGACAGGCCTAGATATTCTCTATAGGATTTAAGACCTGTTAGTAGTGATTTCGAAATAGCAATATTTCTTGCTTTGCCACTTTTAGAAAATGGTACATAAAAATACCAAATACCAGTATGCGGATTCTTTTTAAATTGACTCATTAATGGCGAGTATCCAGCTCTAGCGCTGATTTCAGAAATTCTAAGATAGCAACTATAGAGTAAATTAATTAAAAACAAGCTACGTTGATGTTTTTCTGGCTGCGATATTGCTAACTCAGAAACTGTAGAAACCACGTATGACCATTGTAGTTCAGTAAAAGCATGATGATTATCATCGTCATCTTTTATGTATTTTTTCTTAACAGCAAAACGACTGTATTTGAGCCATAATTGTGCAGGATTTTTCTCTGTGTATTCTTCACTAATTAAATAGCTATACATAGATGATACTATTGCTATTTTGGTTTTTAGTGCGTTATCACTCAAACTATATGGTTGTGGTTTTCCAAGTATTTTTTTACCTACAAATGGCCGCCATTGTGGATTTGGTATTCTTTCATTTACGCTTTTTTCTAGCTTAAATTGTGGCACATTAAAATAACCAATAAATTCGTTGGGTGGTGTTTCGCAGTATGCAATATACCTGGCGATATCTTTTCTAGTTACCATTATTGGCGATATTACAGCCACATCAAAACACCAATGTAGAAATGTGGTTAATTCACTTCGGTAGGCTTTATAGTTATTTTCACTATGCCGTTGCTCATATAACCAATCAGAGCAATGTTCAATAATTAAACCGGCATCAGTTACATTATCAAGAGTAATTTGAGTGATGTATTGATTAACGACACTATTACCTTCAAGTAAGAAGTCAGCAGAGTCAAAAAGCGGTAATACTGGTGGTAGAGTGTAATCCATATATTTTATATCTAATTAAAACACGTACTTATTCTAGCATTATCATGATGCCGATAACGTTATTTATCGGCATTAAAATCAATATTTTACTACTACAATCCCATTATTTGCTTACGAATCTTTGATTTGTAAAATTCCACGTTTAACTAATAAGTCCTTTATTCTTAGTGTTTCACTCTCAATTGTATGCAGTTTTTGTTTGATATCGTCAATTTTTGATGCGTTTTGCTCAATCCATTTAAACTTTTCCCCAATAACAGCAGCACCTGTCGAAAACGATATCCCTTTCAATGCATGCGCTCTGGTTCTTATCAAATCAGATTGCCCTTCCTCTACAGCTTCAATCAATTTTTTAGTGTCTTGGGTAACACTATTCCAATACATTAATAAAATTTCGTCAGTTATTGTTTTATCATTGGTACCGATAATTTTAATTAAGTGCTTAAAATCAATACTATCATTAGCCTTATGGCGCTCAGTACAATCTACAACCTCCCCTATAGCTTGTGTGTTTTTGTCCCGACTCATATATTTACTTAGGGCAATTTTGAGCATTTTTAATTCAACAGGCTTAGCAATATAATCATTCATCCCTGCCCTAATACAATTTTCAAATTCACCTACAAGCCCATTGGCAGTTACTGCAATAATCGTCGTTGGGCTTAGCCCTTTGCGACTTTCTTCTTTACGGATTTTTTTTGTTAGCGCAAATCCATCCATATTAGGCATATGACAATCAGTAAGTATTAAGTTGAACCTGCCTGTTATCCATAATTTATATGCAGCATTTCCATCTACTGCTATTTCATGTTCATATCCTAGACTTTCCAATTGATTACTTAATACTAATCTATTCGTTGGCTCATCTTCTGCGAGTAAAATCAGATTACGATTTCGCTTTTTATCTACTTTAAGCGCTACCTCTACCCTATGGTTTTCCTCTATTTCTTTGTTTAGATCTAGTGTTGGGCTTTCAAGTTCACATAAAATAGCTAAACCATGGATTAAGTCGCTGGGTTTTAACGGCTCACACTTGACGACATAGGTCAGTGGATCAATGTAGCCATTATTTTTTATCTGATGTGGATTTAAAATTATTGTTTTTAAGCTTGTTGATTCTAAAATATTAGTTTTATCGACTGCAGATGTAATCACTACAACTTGTTCATCTTTTATGGCGCACAAATTCTCTAGCTTATCAATTCCAACTTGGCTGACATGTAAAGGGTTTAATTGGGCTATAATGTCCTGACAACACTTCGAAAGTTCTTTTGATTCATGAATAATATAAAAACGGTATTCACTAAAATCTAAATGTTCAAATTCATATTTCGTATTTTTATTTTTAGTTATAGGGATTGACAGTCTAAAACAACTGCCCTTTCCTAATTGACTTGTTAATTTAATTTCACCACTCATTAATTCACTAAATGATTTACAAATACTTAACCCTAAACCTGTGCCACCAAATTTTCTTGTAGTCGATGTGTCAGCTTGAATAAAAGGTGTAAATAATTTTTTTTGTTGTAACTCTGAGATCCCAATACCGTTATCTATGACATCAACAACCAAAGAAACACTAATCCAATCAAATCTTGTTTTTATAATCACAACACTTTTTCTTTCTAAGCTTGAAAATTTTATCGCATTGCCTACCAAGTTAAGAATTATCTGTCTGAAGCGTACGGCATCAATTTTAACTTTATCTGGGATTTTTAAATCAGGACAAATATATAGCTGTATATTTTTATTATTTGCATTGATACAGAGTGCATCTACAGCTCTTTCTATTAAAGAAAGAATGCTTACTGATGTCAGTTCTAGTTCAATTTGTCCCGATTCAATTTTTGAAAAATCTAAAATGTCATTAATAATATCTAATAACGAAAACGAAGAATCCTTTATGGTTGCCGTCATACGCTTTTGTTCTGTATCTAAGTGAGTTTGTCTGAGTAAATCAATCATACCGATTACACCATTCATTGGTGTTCTGATCTCATGACTCATAGTTGCTAGAAATCTAGATTTGGCTTCGTTAGCATGTTTTGCCGCTTGGGTTTCTTTTTCTAACTCGATTTGAATTAATTTTTCATGGGTAATATCAATATTGATGCCAAACATCATTGTGGGTTTATTATTTTCATTACAAGATACATTCGCCGCGCACCGAACCCAAACTAACTCATTGGTTTCAAGGTTAAAAACTCTAAACTCAATTTTAAAAGAGCAGATGTTATGAATAGCAGCTAAGATATGATGTTTAATTTCTTCAACGTCTTCTGGGTGAACAGCATTAAGCCAATCTTGGTAAACAAGCTGTTGGTCTAAATTGATCCCATATAGCAGTCGCGTACCTTCATCCCACTTTAATTTATTCGTAACTAAATCTAACGACCAATTATTTACACCTCCTGCCTCTGATGCGATAGTGAGTCCGGCTAATAGCTCTTCTCTTTCTTTACTTATATTTATTAGCGCTGTTTCTATATTTTTTCTGTCTGATATATCTTCAATTACAGCGATCATATAAATAGGTTGGTTTGTGACATTATCACACACTAATGATACTGATATGTTAGCCCAAAACTCACTTTTATCTTTCCTAACATACTGTTTATCTAGGTTAAAAAAATAAATTTCTTTAAGAAGCAGTTGCCTAATTAGCATCTCTGATTTTTCTATATCAGTATCAACAGTCAAGTCTTTTATTGATAACTTACAAAACTCTTTCTCGCTGTAACCAAAAATTTTGCATAGCATTGGGTTAACTTCAACAATGTATGAATCAACATTTACTCTTGCGATACCAATTGCAGCTTGATTAAAAGCTGATTTGTAAATCATTTCTTTATTAAATAGTTTTACATACAAATCTATTTCGCGTTGTAATTGTTCTTGTTCCGCGGTGATATCTCTTATTAGTGCGAGGTACAATGTTTCATTTTCATGTGGTAGTTTACTAATTGAAATTTCTATAGGGATATATAATCCAACTTTATTTAAAAAATATAACTTTTCAGGTTTACTCACTAATTTTTTAATCCGCTCAATCATAGTGTCAGTTGATTTTTGATGAGTAGGTTCCGTAAAAAACAAAAATAGTGATAAATGGCTTGTTATTATGTCGTCTTTACAACAGACCAAAATCCTTTCCACTCGTTCACTAACATTCAAAATAACACCGTCTTTGTCTATTAGAATATAACCGTCTTTACTTAATTGTGATAAAACATTTTTATTAAAAACATAAAATATTTTCTCTATTAGGTCGTTATTCAGTTTTTCAGGAATGACTTCTTTCCTACAATGGGTAGTTGGAGTTTCGATAATAGCTAGCTCATGCTTATTCAATTTACTTAAATGTAGATAAAGGATTAGCAGCCAACATGTAGCGAAAAAAGTGAGTGTTATCATATGGCCAGCTAAAACAACAATAGCAGCAAGTAACAAAACCCCATATATTATAAAAATGGAACCAACCCTTTTAAGTCCGTTCACATGTTAATTCCCTTTGAAATTTTACCCCGTAATCAAGCCCCTCCTTATTAATAACCGTTATTATTTTATTGGCTGGAAAAGGTTTACAGAAATAGAATCCTTGAGCAATATTGCACCCCAGTTTCTTAATTACATCTACAGTTTCTTTTGATTCAACACCTTCTGCAATCGCTGTCATTTTAAGGTCATTGGCAAGTAAAATACTTCGTGTAAACAAAGCTTGAGACTTAGTATTTGTAACAATATTTTCAACAAAGCATCTGTCTATTTTCAGTTCATGAAAAGGTAACATATGTAATTGTTCTAGTGAGGCAAAGCCTGTACCAAAGTCATCGATTGATAGTTTAAATTTCATCATGCGTAATCTCAGTAAAGCTACAATCATCACTGATGGGTTTGAAGGGATTGCAGTTTCAGTTAGCTCGCAAGTAATCGAATTGCAAGATATTTTATTTTTACTGGTTACTTCTTCTAACCAAAAAGGTAAGTCCTCTTCATCAAGCACTTTACCTGAGATGTTAATTGATAAACTCAACGAACGATATTTTACATCCAATTTAGCAAAGTTTTTTATGGCATCTTCAACAACAGCTTTGGTAATACGTAGAATAAATTTATTTTCTTCTGCTGCATGTATAAATTGAGAAGGCGAAATCACTTTATCACCATCAACTATTCTAGCTAATGCTTCAAAGCCACAAATTTGCATGGTGTCAAGATTATATTGTGGTTGTAAGTAAGCGCGAACATTACCTTTATTTAAGTGATACTCTAATTGTTTAGATGTGAGGGTTGCTATGACTTGTGTTTGAGGCATGCTATCAGCATTAGTGGCTTTAACCAAAAACTCACTCAGCATTGTTGCGGTGATGGGTTTACGAACTACACCAAGAATATTAAGATGATAATAAGTGGCTAATACTTTAGCAGAATTAAGTAAAGTTTCACCTTCTCCGCTGAATAATACAATAGCACTGGTATATTGAATTTCTATGAGTCGTTGAAGTAAATATAATCCGTCTTTTACGGGCATATTTAAGTCACAAAATATCAAATCAAAATGTTTTTGTTTGATTAAATTAAATGCTTCTAATCCATCAGCCGCCTCGATAATTTCATAAGTCCCTAGTTGTTCTAGACTTCTTGTGAAAATTCGTCTAACTATTGGCTGGTCATCTACTACTAAAATTGAGTTAATGTGCTTTTTCACTCAGATCCCACCCATCGAATGTCCATTTCTTACTATGAGTATAGACCACTTATACAAAACAGGTAGATAAACTAATTTCTATATTTTTAGTATTTTACAGGCAGCAAACATACCCGAGTATTCTTTAAATT
>NZ_MCTY01000127.1:0-1371 GCF_002873635.1 Shewanella sp. 10N.286.52.B9 | reverse complement strand
CTGCCTTCACGGTCTCGCGGCGTATCAAGCTCAAATTGACCATCTTCAGTTTGAATGCGCTTGCTGGTTTTACCGTTACGGCTATTAGCAGAAGTCGATTTATGGTGTTTCTCATAGCCCAGGTGGTCATCCATTTCGGCATTAAGAGCGGCTTCTGTAAGAAGCCCTTAAAATCAGAATGTTTTAAATAGAGTTTTCCATTTACACTAAACCAAATGGAGAATCACATGAAAAAGACACGTTTTACTGAAAGCCAAATCATCAACATCCTCAAAGAAGGCGAGTCTGGCGCATTGACGGTGCCAGAGTTATGCCGCAAACATAATGTGGGTCAAAGTACCTATTACAAATGGAAATCTAAATATGGTGGTATGCAAGCCTCTGATTTAACCCGTATGCGTGAATTAGAAGCCGAGAACGCCAAACTTAAAAAGATGTTTGCTGATGTCAGCTTACAAAACATGGCACTCAAAGACATTGTTGAAAAAAAGCTATAAAGCCAGCAGAGCGGAAGGTGTTAGCCCACTATGCCATTAATGAATTTGGCCTAGGTGTTGTGTTGGCTTGTGATGCGCTAAGTATTAGTCGTTGCACATTTTATTACCAACTCAAGCGTATCGATGATAATGACATCATTGAGGCCGTATCAGGCATTACAGAGAAGCATAGGGCTTATGGTTTTAGGAAGATATTTAAACGACTACGACTCCTAGGGCATCAATGGAATCATAAACGTGTGTATCGCGTTTATTGTGGTTTGAAACTTAACTTACGACGAAAAGGCAAAAAACGCTTACCGTCACGTGAACCAGAGCCACTAGCCGTTCCAGTAAAGGCAAATGATTGCTGGTCAATGGATTTTATGAGCGACAACTTGTTTTCAGGAAAGTCGTTCAGAACTTTTAATGTGATTGATGACTATCATCGTGAAGCTTTAGCGATAGAAGTGGACTCAAGCTTACCTGCTCAACGGGTAATACGTGTACTGGATAGAATCGCAGCCTATCGCGGTTACCCTAAGCGTTTAAGGCAAGATAATGGGCCTGAGTTTATCTCACATGCACTTGAGATATGGGCTGAACAACACGGTATTAAGTTAGACTTTATTAAGCCAGGTAAGCCCACTCAAAATGCGTTTATTGAACGATTTAACCGGACTTATCGAAATGAAGTATTGGACTGTTATTTGTTCAACAGCTTGACTGAAGTAAGGGAAATCACGGATAGTTGGCTTGAAGAATATAATTATGATCGGCCCCATGAATTACTAAACAATCTACCGCCCAAGCTATATGAGCGGTTAAATAAAGAAAACTCTCTTAAAATATGATCGATATAAGGGAGGGTTACACTTCGACCGTTATCTTTTTG
>NZ_MCTY01000126.1:0-3911 GCF_002873635.1 Shewanella sp. 10N.286.52.B9 | reverse complement strand
CGTTAGTGATAGCTTTTTGTTCTAGCTAAATACTTAAGGGATTAAGACACTCGTTATGTACAAAAAATATTATATATTGATAATTTCTGGCATTCTGATTTGCTCAGTAGTTCCTGCAACTGTGTACATGGCAACGATAGGAAAAAAAGCAGAAAAGTCACATACAAAAACTCACTACTATTTTGAGAAAGTTGATAGCCCTATTCAGCCAATTCCACGCAGACTAGAAATTGATAAACAGTGGTTAATCCTCGGTAAAACGCTATTTCATAGTCCTTTGTTATCTAAAAATAATACAATCTCTTGCTCATCATGCCACTTATTGGACTTTGGAGGTGACGACAGTTTTCCTGTATCAATTGGAGTAAATAATGGGCAAGGTGTACGTAACTCCCCCACCGTACTTAATTCCGTATTTAATTTTAGACAATTTTGGGATGGTAGAGCCGCCTCACTTAGAGAGCAAATCGAAGGTCCAATTCATAACCCGGTTGAAATGGGTTCTACTTGGCCTGAGATAATTAAAAAGCTTAAACAAGATAGTTATTTTAGCGAAACATTTCAAGACTTAAGCTATGAGGGCATAACATCTGAAAATATTATCAAAGCAATTACTACTTTTGAAGAATCTTTAATTACACCGAATGCACCAATTGATAGGTATTTATTAGGGGATAAAACTGCCTTAACAGATCAACAAAAGAGAGGTTTAAATTACTTTATCAATTATGGCTGTAGTACTTGCCATCAAGGAAGAAATATAGGCGGTAATATTTTTCAGAAATTAGGAAGAATAAATACAATACCCAAAAAATTAACATTAGATTTAGGTAAATTTGAAGCCACGGGTCTTGATAAAGATAAGTATGTCTTTAAAGTACCTAGCCTCCGGAATATTACTGAAACTGGGCCATACTTTCATAATGGTGCAGTTGAAAGCTTAACAGAAGCAGTTCGTATTATGGCTAGCTCTCAGTTGGGCAGGCAGTTAACTGATTCAGAGCTTGACGATATAGTGGCACTATTACATGCATTTACCTCTCAAGTAATAGAGGTAAATTATGATGATTAATTTAAAATATATTCCTGAGTTTACATGCTTGTTTTTATTTACAATGTTTTCTACTTTATGGGTTATTTCTATTCAAGAAAACAAAGAAAAAGAAATAAAAGTAAAACCTTTACAACAACTTGAACTGTTAATACCTCAGCATAAAGTACAGCTACTAAATGCAAATTTTAGTGACCAGCAGCACTATGATAAACTAGCTCAAATACAATTTGAAATTGAATCTATACTATTAAAGATGAGGCTTAATAATAAATTTGATGGCTTACTAAACGAGTATAAAGAAAACTCATTACATTACATACAGTTAGCCAGTACGATGAAGACTTCTCTAAGATTAATAGCTCAAAAACCTAACGTAGATGATAAAAATATTATACAAATTATAAATGCTATACGTTTACAAATATTTTCGTTATTGACTTTACCAAATAAAAAAGATGAATCCTCACTTAGAAAATTATTAGATATTACAGAGGATGGCCAAGTTGAAAATTATCAATATTTAAAGTTAGTTAAGTTGCACAGTGTATTCATATTAGAAAACTACGAATTAACCGCTCATTATCGGCAAAGGCTTATTGATATGAGGGTAGTTGACTCGATTATAGAAGAGTTAGACCTACTGAATAAAGATATTGAAAATATACAATTCAATCAGATTGTTACCTTTTTTTGTTCTTTATTTCCTTTACTGTTCCTCTTTATAATAATTATTAAACGTCATCAATACGCTTTAGAAGAAACATCTGAATTACATCGCAAAGCTGTAGAAGTCAAAACACAATTTTTAGCTAATATGTCACATGAAATTAGAACGCCAATGACTGGCGTTATCGGTTTAGTTGAATTGACATTACAAACTGAGTTAAATCAAGAACAACGTAATTACCTTGAGAAAGTTAAGTTCTCAGCAGATTCATTGTTAGTAATAATTAATGACATTTTAGACTTTTCTAAAATTGAATCTGGTAAGTTAACAATTGAAAATATACCTTGGGAGCATAATAAATTAATCGATAATCTTATCATGATGCTTGGCATGGTAGCGGAAGACAAAGGTATCGAGTTGATTTTTGATATATCGCCGGATATACCATTAGAAATAATGGGTGACCCAGTCAGAGTGAATCAGATTTTATTAAACTTGCTATCAAATGCAATAAAATTTACTGAGGAAGGTCATGTTATTTTCAAGGCTTCATTGGGGAATGATAATGAGCAGTCACAAACAATTATTTATGAAATAAAAGATACTGGAATAGGTTTATCAGATGAACAACAGTCAAAACTATTCGAACGATTCTCACAAGCAGATCAATCGACTACGAGAAAATATGGCGGTTCAGGATTAGGTCTTGCAATTAGTAAATTACTTGTCGATTTAATGGGTGGTGAAATAAATGTCTTGAGTAAACTAGCACATGGCTCAACATTTCGCGTAACCTTACCGTTAGGATTAGTCGATGAAAATAAAGGAAATTTAAACCTAATACAGCGGAATAGTAAACATTTATTATTGCTTGAAAATAATAAAGTTACACAAAATGTGATACAAAAAATGGCAGAAGCTATTGGCTCAACTGTTAAAGTTTCAAGTAGCGTAAAAGAAGCAATTAATCTTTGCCAGCAAAATAGATTCGATATAGCTTTGGTTGATTGGAGTTTAGATGGCGAAACTGGATTAGATTTTATTAATGAAATAAAGACTAAAAATTGTTGTCCGGAAACATTAGTTATATGCAGTGCCTATAGTCAAGCATACATCGAAAAACATGCACCAGTAGAGAGCACAATTTTATATTTAGCTAAACCGTTAACCTTTTTGTCATTAAGTAAAACAATTAATCTTAATAGTAACATTGATACCCCTCTATCGTTTTTAAAGGAAAATTCAGAAGCTTACAAAAGTGAAAGTAATCAGCTTGTTGAAGGTAAAAATAGTATTTTACTAGTTGAAGATAATAAAATAAATCAGTTGATAGCCAAAAAACTATTAACAAAATTGGGCTTTCATGTTGATTTAGCAGAAAACGGTCGCTCGGCAATCGAATTGATAATGAAGAAAAATTATCGTGTTGTATTAATGGACATTCAAATGCCAATAATGGATGGTAAAGAAGCTACTATAGAACTACGTAAAAGCTATAGTGCAGATGATTTAAATATTATTGCCTTAACAGCAAATATCACAGAAGGTGACATTGAATATTATAAGAAAATAGGCATGAATGGTCATTTAGGGAAACCTTATGAAATTGAAAAAATACGAGAGGTATTATCCGATTTTTATTGTTTGATGTAATGAACGACTGATATCGGTTACATGCTTAGGCAGATTTTATCATTAAGTATTCGTCCTATGTAACTTCATTTGAGATTCTTAACCACTATACAGATTCAATTGGAACGTTTGCTGAAACAGCTATAAATTTCAATAAACTTAAAAATATTTACATTTACGGCGCATTAAACCGTGGACCTATTACGCTTAACCGTAACTTCGGTTTTGCTTGGGGTGTTAATGGATTTTTATTATTTAATGCACTGGGTAAACTCGGCACAGAAACTGTCGTCGCTGTGCGTAAACGTGTCGCTGATGAAATTACTACAACATTTGCAAGTCACTACACACATGAATTGACATTAGCTGAGGTTTTGAATTTAAAATCGATAGCTGGTTATGCAAAGCAAGCGACTGGTGAAAAGTACTTAATTACACCTCAAAGACAGTAATATTTAAGTAGATTATTTTGTAGATAAGTAAAAGCAGATACTGATTAGGGTATCTGCTTTTTTACCGTCTTATGGCAGTTAAACAGTAACTTAAGCATAATTATTT